>JAEYLA010000219.1 GCA_023461495.1 Bacillota bacterium
ACGCTGCCCACAATGGGCCGGAGGGAAGCGGAACAGCTCATCGAACGCTTAGGCGGCAAGGCGGCGGGCAGTGTAAGCAAAAAGACGGACTATGTGCTCGCCGGGGAAAACGCGGGCAGCAAGCTTACAAAAGCGCAGGAGCTCAACATCCCGGTTTTAGACGAAGAGGCATTCCTCACACTCGTTGGCCGGCAGCAAGGTGAGTAAAGAATGCATCGGGCCCGGATAAAACTTGTATTAAGTTATTTTTCTGTCATGGGGTAAACCTTCGACAAAGCTCTTTTCGCTGTGCTATAATTATCTTAGTATGCAAAAAGGGGGAAACACGCTTGATCAGCAGCATGACAGGCTACGGGCGTGGCAAGGTCGCCCGTGACGGACGGGAAATGACTGTGGAATTGAAATCCGTCAACCACCGGTATCTAGACATCGGCATGCGCCTTCCCCGGCACCTTGGATTTTTAGAGGATGTATTCCGTACCGAGCTTTCCGGCGCGCTCAGCCGCGGGCACGTGGATGTGTATGTCGGGTACAGCAACCAGCGTGCGGACGCGCGGACGGTAACAGTGGATGAAGCATTGCTCGGCGTTTATCTTTCAGCCTCCCGGCAGGCGGCAGAGCATCTTAGCCTGACGGATGATCTGACGCTTTCAACCGCCCTTCGGCTGCCGGATGTGACGAACATCCAGGAGGCGGAAGAGGATCGTGAAGCGGTTGCGGCCATTGCGAAGGAAGCCACCGCGCTTGCCGTGCAGGAATTAAAGGCCATGCGCCGTGTGGAAGGGGAACGCCTGCAAAAGGACCTTACACAGCGGGTAGAAGCCGTGCTGCAGCTTGCGGTGCAGGTGGAAGCGCGCGCGCCCATCGTGGTGCAGGAATACAGGGCAAAGCTTGATGAGCGCATTGCTGTGCTGTTGGGTGCAGTGGAGGTAGACCGTGCGCGGCTTGCAACGGAGATCGCCCTGTTTGCCGACCGTGCCAGCATCGATGAAGAGATTGTCCGGCTCAAAAGCCACGTGGCGCAGATGCGCGCGGCGCTCTCTTCGGACGAACCCTCGGGCAGGAAGTTGGACTTTATCGTACAGGAAATGAACAGGGAATTTAACACCATCGGCTCAAAGGCGAACGACGCCCAGTTGACCAATGCCGTCATCAGCGGCAAAGGCGAAATCGAAAAAATTCGCGAACAGGTACAAAACATAGAATAATCCGCTGGAGGACAGGCATGGCTATCAAGCTGATCAACATAGGATTTGGCAATATTGTTTCCGCCAACCGGCTGCTTGCGATTGTCAGCCCGGATTCGGCGCCCATCAAGCGCATCGTGCAGGAAGCGCGCGAACGCGGCCGGCTCATTGACGCAACATACGGGCGGCGTACCCGCGCCGTCATCATGATGGACAGCGGGCACGTCGTGCTTTCCGCCGTGCAGCCGGAAACCGTGGCGCATAGGCTCGATACCAAGGACACCGCCGATATTGGGGAATGATACGCCGCCCAATGCGGCGGCTTCTAGGAGGATAACACAGTATGAGGGATGGACGTCAGGGGTTGCTCGTGGTTCTTTCGGGGCCATCGGGCGTGGGCAAGGGCACGGTGTGCCGCAAGCTTTTGGAGAGCAGCCCGAACATGACGCTTTCGATATCGGTCACGACCCGCGCGATGCGGCCAGGGGAGCAGGAGGGCAGGGAATATTTCTACAGATCCGATGAGGAATTTTCGCGCATGGTGCGCGACGGAGAATTCTTGGAGTATGTACGCGTATTCGGCACCGATTCTTACGGTACGCCCAAGAAATATGTGCAGGAGCAGTTGGACGCCGGGCGCGATGTGATCCTGGAAATTGACGTAAAGGGCGGATTACGTGTTAAAGAAGTATGTCCCGAGGCGGTGCTGGTATTTTTAGCCCCGCCGTCCATGGAAGAATTAAAGCACAGGCTAATAAGCCGTGGCACGGAGAGCCAGGAAGCTGTAGAACGCCGCACCGATGTCGCCTATGCGGAGATGCAATGCATTTCCTATTATGATTATGTTGTGATCAACTGCACGGTGGAGGATTCCGTAAATGGCATGGAAGCCATCATCCACGCGGAAAAGAGCCGCGTTGCACGCAGTAATGATTTGATCAGCTTGTTATTGGAAGGATGTGACCCTGTATGATGAACAAACCCGCTGTGAATGAACTTGTAGACAAGGTCGGCTGCCGCTATATGTTGGTGATGTCGGTCGCCCGGCGCGCGCGCCAGCTCCTCAACGATCCCGAAAAGCTGGGCGATAAGAACCCGGTGACTGCCGCGGTCGAAGACCTGTATAGCGACCGTATCACGATCGAGTATCCAGAGGAATATACGCTGCGGTAATGAAAAAAAATCCCACTGTGGTGCTGGGTGTCACCGGCTCCATTGCGGCGTACAAGGCTGCGGATATCGTGAGCATGCTCGCAAAAAAAGAGATCGATGTGCGCGTCATCCTGACGGAGGGCGGCGCACACTTTATCACGCCGCTCACTTTGGAAACGCTTTCGCGCGCGCCCGTATATACGGATCAGTTCACGCGCGAAGCACCATATGAAGTGGAGCATATTGCGCTTGCAAAGCTCGCCGATGTGTTTTTGGTCGCCCCCGCAACCGCGAACTTTATCGGCAAGGCCGCAAACGGGGTGGCGGACGATCTTCTCTTGACCACGTATCTGGCCACAGCAGCCCCCGTGCTCATTGCGCCCGCAATGAACACGAATATGCTGCTGCATCCGGCAACTGTGAAAAATATGGAACTGCTGCGGGAGCGGGGCTGCACGTTTATTGAACCTGCTGAGGGCTTGCTTGCCTGCGGGGACGTCGGGCGCGGCAAGCTTGCGCCGGTGGAGGAGATTGTTACAGCGGTTCTTTCCATGCTACAAAAAAAGCAGGACTTAAATGGAAAGCGCATCCTCGTGACGGCGGGGCCCACGCGCGAGGCGATCGACCCCGTGCGCTTTTTATCCAACCGCAGCAGCGGCAAGATGGGCTTTGCCATTGCGGAGGCCGCGGCAAGGCGCGGGGCTGATGTGACGCTGATAGCAGGACCGGTTTCCCTGAAAACGCCCGCGAACGTGAACCGGGTGGATGTTACCTCCAGCGCGCAGCTTTGCGCTGCGGTGGAGAGGGAATTCCCCCATTGCGACTCGCTCGTGATGGCGGCGGCGCCTGCGGACTTTACCGTCCCTGACGTTGCGGAGCAGAAAATCAAAAAGTACGGCGAAGGGATGACGCTCACCCTTGCGCCGACTGTCGACATTCTTGCCCGTATCAGCGGGCAAAAACGCGGGCAGATCTTGATGGGCTTCGCGGCGGAAACGCAGAACGTGGAGCATAATGCAAAGGACAAGCTTTTCAGAAAAAAACTCGATCTGATTGCGGCAAACGATGTCGGCAGGGAGGACGCGGGCTTTGCGGTGGACACGAACGCGATCACGCTCTATGACGCAGACGGCGGCAGGCGGGAAAGCGGACTGATGCAAAAATCCGCGCTTTCGGATTGGTTGCTTGACGCGCTGCTCTTAAAACTGCTACAACGCGAAAGCGGACAATAAAAAGCAATCTAAATCGGGATAAAACGGAAGGTTTGACAATACAAGAAAGCCCGTCAGCCAGTTGGGAGGTGGTCACATGTATGCGCAGGTTATCGTAGATATTGCGCATTCAGAGGTGGACCGCCTTTTTACGTATGCCGTACCTGAAGACCTGCAATTAAAGCCGGGTCAGCATGTGCTTGTTCCGTTTGGACGGGGCAACAAACCGCTCGAAGGGTTTGTCCTGGGCTTTATGGAAGAAGCGCCCGAAGAAATGGCAGGGCGTATCAAGCCGGTACTGCGCATTTTGGAACCGTATCCTATTTTCACATCGGAGCAGCTTGCGCTTGCGAGGTGGATGCAGCAAAACTATCATTGTGTGCTGGTGGATGCGCTCAGATTGATGATCCCCGCGCAGCTGCGCGGCGGAAGGATCGGTGAAAAGACCGTCCGTGTCGTTCAGCTGGCGGAGGGCCTGGATATGGAAGCCGCGCATGCGTCGCTTCTCAAAAAAGACGGCACCCCGAAAGCGCCGCGGCAGTCGGAAGTATTGTCGCTGCTGGAGAAAACCGGCGCGCCAATGTCCATCAAGGACATTGCGGCGTTTTTGCCGGGGGCTGAGGGCGCGGTCGCGTCGCTGATTAAAAAAGGGCTTGTGGTGGAAGAAAACTGCGTGACATTCCGCAGGCCTTCCATCCGGAGCCGGGAATCTCTTCCCGTTACGCTGACGGCGGAGCAGCAAAAAGCGGTGGATACCGTAACTGGAGGCATGGCAGCCGGGGACGGCGTGTTCCTGTTGCACGGGGTTACGGGCAGCGGCAAAACGGAAGTGTACATGCACTGCATCAGCAGATGTATTGAGGCGGGAAAGCAGGCGATTCTGCTTGTGCCGGAAATCGCGCTTACCCCGCAGACAATGGGGCTCTTCCGTGCGCGGTTTGGGGACAATGTGGCGGTATTGCACAGCAAGCTTTCCGCGGGCGAGCGCTTTGACGAATGGCGGCGCATCCGCCTTGGCATGGTGCAGGTGGCGGTGGGGGCGCGGAGCGCGGTGTTTGCGCCGTTTGAAAACCTGGGCCTTTTGATTGTGGACGAGGAACACGAGCCGACCTATCAGAGCGAGCTTTCCCCGCGTTATCAGGCGGTGGAGGTTGCAAGAAAGCGCGCGGCTATGGCAAAAGCGCCGCTGATCTTAGGTAGCGCCACGCCCTCCATCCAGAGCTACTACCGCGCAAAGACGGGCGCATATACGCTCATTGAATTGACGGAGCGCGTGCAAAAGCGTCCGATGCCGGAAATCAAAATTGTGGATATGCGGCAGGAGTTTTTGCGCGGCAACACGGGCATCTTCAGCAACGCCCTCTATGGGGCGCTCGAAAGCTGTCTGCATGCAGGCAAACAGGCGATCCTGTTCATCAACCGCCGCGGGTATTCCACATTTGTTTCCTGCCGCGCCTGCGGGCATGTGTTCGAGTGCAGCGATTGCGACATTTCCATGACCTATCACCGCACGGAAGAATGCGTCAAATGCCATTATTGCGGGCATACGGAAGCGGTGCCCACCACTTGCCCCAGCTGCGGGCAGCCGTTCATCAAATACTTTGGCGTCGGCACCCAGCAGGTGCAGGAACAGCTCAAAGAGCATTTTCCCTCTGTCAAAGCGCTGCGCATGGATTTAGACAGCACGCGCACCAAGGATGCGCACGAAACCCTGCTTTCCGCTTTTGCGCGCGGGGAAGCGCAGGTGCTGATTGGCACGCAGATGGTGGCGAAAGGGCTGGATTTTCCCAACGTAACGCTTGTGGGTGTGGTGGCGGCGGATTCTTCACTGTATCTTTCGGATTATCGCAGCGCGGAACGCACGTTTCAGCTTTTGACGCAGGTGGCGGGGCGCGCGGGGCGAGATCTTTCCCCGGGACGGGTAATCATCCAGACATATTCGCCCGGACATCCGAGCATTGCGTTTGCGCGCACGCACGATTACAAGGGGTTCTTCGCATACGAGCTCGCGCAGCGCAGGGCGGCGTTGTTCCCGCCGTTTGCGCTGTTTGTGCGCGCGCTGTTTACAGGCATTGAGGAGGATGCGCTGCAGCAGGATGGTGTGCGTTACGCAAAGGGGCTGGAGGAAGCCGTGAAAAAGGCGCTCGAAGGACATGAGGAGGAACTCCTGTTTTTAAGCGCTGCGCCTGCGCCTATCTATAAAAAGCAGGGTGTCTACCGTTTTGCAATTTTAGTAAAACTGTTGCGCACACAGCATACGGCGGCGGCATTGAAGGCAATCTACGAATTTACGTCCCTGCACAGGGGAGAGCGGTTCGCCTCGCTTGAAATCAATCCGGGCGATCTGTTTTGAGTGCCCAATGGGGCGTTTTTGTGAAATTCGGAGCGCATATGGAGAAAGGCTGTTCCTTAAGCCCTGAAACGTATTATAATGAAATGATACCGTTTGTGCGGCGTTGCCGCAGAAGCACGATAAACGCGGGTTGAAGAGAAAAAGGGGAGAAATACAGATGGCATTGAGAAAGATACTAACGGAAAAGGACCCCGCATTATATAAGGTCTGCAGGCCGGTGGACAAAATTGATAAGCGCATCCACGCGCTGTTGGACGACATGTTTGAAACGATGTATGAGGCCGAGGGCGTGGGCCTTGCCGCCTCACAGGTGGGCATCCTGCGCCGCGTGGTCGTGATCGACTGCGGGGACGGCCCCATAGAAATGATCAACCCCGAAATTCTGTTTACCGAGGGGGAACAGGGCTGCATGGAAGGCTGCCTGTCCTTTCCGGGAAAGTCCGGCTATGTGGTGCGGCCAGACCATGTGATCGCCCGCGCCCAGAACCGCAACGGTGAATGGGTGGAGTACGACGCGACGGGCCTGTTTGCGCGCGCCATCCTGCATGAGACGGATCATCTTGACGGCAAGGTATATCTTGAGCTTGTCACAGAACCGCCCGAAGGCTATAGTGAGGATTGCGAAGAGGAGCAGGAGACCGATGGCGCCGAGGCTTTGGAGGAGAACGACTGATGCGGATTGCCTTTTTGGGGACGCCGGAGTTTGCGCTTCCGTCGCTGAGGATGCTCATTGACGCGGGACATACGCTTTGCGTATTCACCCAGCCGGACAAGCCGCAGGGCAGGCATGCGGTGCGCACTCCGCCGCCGGTCAAGGCGCTGGCGCTCGAATATGGCATTTCCGTATATCAGCCCAGGCGCATCCGGGAAGAGGAAGGGCTTGAAGCGCTACGCGTATTCGCGCCGGACCTCATGGTGACGGCGGCGTTCGGGCAGATTTTGAGCGCGGAGAACTTGAGCATTCCCAAACATGGCTGCATCAATGTGCATGGTTCGCTGTTGCCCAAATACCGTGGGGCTGCGCCCATCCAGTGGGCGGTCATTAACGGCGAGCCGGTAACGGGCATTACCACAATGCTGACGGATGTTGGCTTAGATACCGGGGACATTCTCCTTACAAAAGAACTTCCTATATTGCCCGATGAAACGGCGGGCGAACTCTATGTGCGCATGGCGGAACTGGGGGCGGAGACGCTCAAAGAAACCATAGAAAAGCTTGAAAACGGCACGCTCAAGCGTACCCCGCAGGACGAGGCGCAGGCTACCAAATGCGGCATGCTCAAAAAAGAGGACGGCAAGCTTGCATTCGATCAGCCATATAAATACGTCCATGACCGTGTGCGCGGCGTAAATCCGTGGCCGGGCGCATACGCATATATAGAAGGCGGGATGGACACGCTCAAGATATGGCGGACGCAACTGGTGGCAGGAGAACCGCAGGGCAGTCCCGGCGTATTGTATGGGGATGAAAAGCGAGGGCTGTTTGTGAACTGTGCTGACGGCGTTTTAGAGATATTGGAACTGCAGGCGGCGGGAGGAAAGCGCATGGAAGCAAAAACGTACCTGCGCGGCAAGCCCCTTGCAGGGCAGACGCTCGTATGAGCATACGAAGAATCGCGCTTGAAGCGCTGATGGATATTACGGAGCGCGGCGCGTACGCAAACCTCCGCTTAAAAGAGGCGCAGCAGCATGTAAGCACACCGGACGCAAAGTGGATTTCCGCCGCGGTGTATGAAACGCTCGACCATTTGTTGTACATTGACTATGTGCTTTCGCACATGACAAAGGGCACGCAGAAGCCTGTGATCCGCGGTATTCTGCGCATGGGCGCGTGTGAACTGCTGTTTATGCGCACACCTTCGTCCGCCGCCGTTAACGAGAGTGTCAAGCTTGCAAAAGAGGTCGGCAAGGGCGCGATGGCAGGATATATCAACGGCGTGCTGCGCGCGCTTGCGCGCGAAAAGGACGCGCTGCCGCCGCTCCCCAAAGAGCCCGCCGCGCGGTTGAGTATCCAATATAGCTGGCCCGAGTGGCTGGTAGAAGAATGGATCACCCGTTTTGGCGAAGAGGAAACGGAGTTGATGCTGCAGGAACAGCCGCAGCCCATGACGCTGCGCGCGCAGCCGCGGTTTACGGCGGAGGAGCTTACGGAAGTGCTCCAAGACATGGGCATTGGATATTCGCGCGGGACGCTCGACGCAAACTGTTTTAAGCTCGAGCAGGGGTTTGATGTGGCGAAGGACCCGCTGTTTTTAAACGGCAGCTATGCCGTGCAGAGTGAGAGCGCCATGCTCGTCTGCCGTGCGTGCGGCGTAACACCCAATCAAAAAGTGCTCGACGCCTGCGCGGCGCCCGGCGGAAAAAGCGCGTATCTGTATGCGCTTCAACCGAAGCGTTCGATTACCGCATGGGAGCTGCACCCGCACCGCAAGGAATTGATGGACAAAACCTTTGCACGGCTGTATGTACCCGCAGAAACCGCCGTCCAGGATGCGGCAGCGTATGTGGAAGCGTACCGGGAAGCGTTTGATGTGGTGCTGCTGGATGTTCCCTGCTCCGGCCTTGGCGTGGCGCACGGCAAGCCGGATATCCGTTATGCGAAAACGTCCGAGGCGGTTGACGCGCTTGTTGGGGCGCAGCGCAGCATTTTGGAGACCTGCGCGCAGTATGTAAAACCTGGCGGCACGCTGATTTACGCAAGCTGCACGATCTCTGAGCTGGAGAATGAAGCGCAGGTGAACGCGTTCCTTGCGCGGCACCTGGAATTTTCACTCGAGCCGCTCACGGCGCTTTTGCCCGCGGCGCTTGCAGGAATAGATAGTGGCATGGTACAGCTGTTGCCGCACAAACACCATACGGAAGGATTTTTTATCGCGCGGATGGCACGTTGTAAATGAACATGAAATGCTTGATGGAGTATACCCCGGAGGAACTGCATACGCTCGTAAAAGAACTGGGGCAGCCCGCGTTCCGCGCAAAGCAGGTGAATGAGTGGCTCATGCGCGGCATGCGTCCGCAGGAAATGACAAACCTACCCAAAGCTCTGCGGGAGGAATTGCGTAACATTCCGTTTGGCGGGGCAACGATCCACGAAAAATACAGGTCCAGCCAGGATGGAACGGTCAAATATCTGTTCGCTCTTGAGGATGGCAACCTGGTAGAGGGCGTCTTAATGCGTTACCACCACGGCAATACGCTTTGCCTTAGTACGCAGGTCGGCTGCCGGATGAATTGCGCGTTTTGTGCTTCCACTATAGATGGGCGCGTACGCGACTTAACGGCGGGAGAGATGCTCTCACAAATCACCGCTATTGAGCGGGATGAACCAAAGACGCAAAGCGGCAGGGCGGTTACCAATGTTGTGCTCATGGGAAGCGGCGAACCGCTCGATAATTATGATAACGTGGTCGCGTTTTTACAGCGCGCCGCCTCACCCGAAGGGCTGGGTATCAGCGCGCGCAATATCTCGCTTTCCACCTGCGGGCTGGTACCGAATATACGGCGGCTTATGAAGGAAGCGCCGCCTGTGACGCTGTGCGTTTCCCTGCACGCGCATTCGGACGAGCAGCGGAGCGCCATCATGCCCATCAACCGCGCATACCCGATTTCTGAAGTATTGAGTGCTGCAAAGGCTTATGCGGATAAGACCGGCAGGCGCGTGATATTTGAATATGCGCTCATCGACGGCGTGAATGCGAGAAAAGAGGACGCGATCGCGCTTGCAGACAGGCTCAAGGGTATCAACTGCCATGTCAATCTCATTCCGCTCAACCCCGTGCCGGAACGGGAGTTAAAGGGCGCTACCAGGAAGCAGGCAATGCAGTTTGCCGCCTGGCTGACGGAAAAGCATATCTCTGCCACCGTACGGCGGGAGATGGGGACGGATATTGAAGGCGCATGCGGGCAGCTGCGCAGGCGGGTATTATCAGAGGATAGGGGAGTGTAGTCCATGTCCTTTTCCAGAGGCGTGAAGCAGGAACTTTCACGCATCAGGCTCCGGGTGGATGCGGCAAAGCGCGCGCAGCTGTATGGACTGACCCATGCTGCGGGCACATTAAAGCTGGGGCGGTCTCTTGGTATTGAATATGTGACGGAAACGCACGATGTCGGGCGGCAGATCGCAGCGTTTGCGACCTCGCTTTACGAGGTGGACGCTACCCTGTCCCTAAGGGATACGGAACGCCGCTTGACACTGACCGTGGTAACATTGCACGGCGAAGGCTGCGAGGCGCTCTTGACGGACGCCGGTCTTTTTAAAAGGACGGATGCGGGCGTTGAACTGATACAGCAGCTTCCCGTGGAGAAGCTTACCACGGAGGAGTCAAAAAAAGCGTTTTTGCGAGGCGCATTCATGGGCGCGGGCTCCTGCTCCAACCCAAAACGCGCGTATCATCTGGAGATCGTCTGCCGCAGCGAACCGCTCGCACAGGCGCTCTGCGCACTGATGACAGACCTTCAGCTAGAGGCAAAAACGGTTCGCCGCAAGGAACGAACTGTGGTATACTTAAAAGAAGGTGACCGCATCGCCGCGTTTCTCGCATTGCTTGGCGCATCCACCGCAACCTTGTCCTTTGAGGACACGCGTGCGGAAAAGGAACTGCGCAATTATATCAACCGGATGAGCAACTGCGAGACCGCCAATATCGGCAAAACCGTCAATGCGGCGGGGGAGCAGCTTGCGGCAATAGAGCGGATACTTCGCCACAAGAGCCAGAAACGGCTGACGCCCGCGCTGCGGGAAACGGCGGAATTGCGCCTGCACCATCCGGACGCAAGCCTGCAGGAACTTGCGGATCTCGCGGGCATTGGGAAATCCGGCATGAACCACCGCTTGCAGCGGCTGCTGCAAATTTCGGAAAATCTGCGTTAACGTTACCCTGGCGGGTATTGATATGAAAAAGGAGGCGTCGTGGATGATACATAAGGTGCTGACCATTCAAAATTCGGAAGGCTTGCGCGCGCGCCCTGCGGCCCAGTTTGTACAGGTTGCAAGCGGCTTTACTTCCCAGATGCTCATTGAAAAGGGCAACAAGAAGGTCAACGCGAAATCCATTATGGGCGTATTGTCCTTGGGCGTAGGCCAGGGCGATACCATCCATCTGTTTGTCAATGGGCCGGACGAAGACGTCGCCATGAGCGCCATGGTGGAACTCACCCGCAAAGGATAAAAGGATAAGGTTTTAAAAAACGGTGGCCTTTACCCATCTGCATGTACATACGCAATATAGCCTCCTCGATGGCGCAGCGCGCATCGGGGAGCTTGTCGCATGCGCCAAAAAGCACGGGATGGACGCGCTCGCCATCACAGACCACGGCGTGATGTACGGCGTCATTGATTTTTATAAGGCGTGTAAAAAAGAGGGTGTCAAGCCGATCATCGGTATGGAGGCATATGTTGCTCCCCGCTCCCTAATGGACCGGGACGGCTCAAAGGACAGGGAGTACGCGCATCTTATTTTACTTGCAAAAAATCAGACAGGCTATCAAAATCTCATGCGCCTGTCGTCCGAAGCGTTCTTGAACGGCTTTTATTACAAACCCCGTATCGATTATGATCTCTTATCGCAGCATGCAGAAGGGCTGATTTGCCTTTCCGCCTGCCTTGCAGGCGATATCCCGCAGCGGCTTCTGCAGGGGAATTACAACGGCGCAAAGGAACTGGCCGAGCGCTTAAAAGGTATGTTCGGCGGGGACTTTTACATTGAAATACAGGATCACGGCATACCGGAGCAAAAAGAGGTTTTACCCGGCTTAGTAAAGCTTGCCGGTGAAACCGGCGTCAAGATCGTTGCCACGAACGACGTCCATTATGTCAACAAAGCGGATGCGCAGGTGCAGGACGTGCTGCTGTGCGTACAAACCAATACGTTTGTGGATGAGCCCAACCGCATGCGCATGCACGCGGACGAGTTTTATTTGAAGAACGAGCAAGAAATGCGTGCCGTATTGGGACAATACCCGGAATCATTTACCACCACGCAGGAGATC
>JAEYLA010000220.1 GCA_023461495.1 Bacillota bacterium
GGAGGCAATCTCACACAGTTCCTTTGCCTCCTGCGGGGAAAGACAGAGCGGCTTTTCACAGAGCACATGCTTTTTATGAAACAGTGCCGACCGTATCATTCGGGCATGCACATTCGCGGGCGTACAGATGTGGATGCATTGGGCGTCGCCCTCGAGCGCCTGCTCCAGCGTATCCGTATGCTGCGGTATCTTCCACCTACCGGCAAAGGCTGCGGCGCTCTTCTCATCAGAGCCAACAGCACAAACAATCTCGCCTCCATTTTTCAAGATGGCGCTTGCGTGCAAATCGCCCATCAGTCCACAGCCAACGATCACGGCCTTGATTCCCATATGCGCCCTCCCTCAATATTTCGGCGGCTGCGCCAGTATGCTAAGCAGGGATGCATACTTTGGATACAGCCTCAAAAGTTCCTCCATCCCGCCGTCCTCATAATCCGCCTGATCATACGCGGGGGAAACGGTACAGCCAAGCAGCGCAAATTCACCTTCCCCGGCAATGCGGCTGCCCTGCCAGGTTCCCGCCGGTACCACCTGCTGCACCCGATCCCCGTTTAGGATATCGGTTCCAAGATATACGGTTTCCCCGCTTCCATCCGGGTACAGCAACAGCAGTTCCACCCGCGCCCCCTGATAGAAATGATAGACCTCGTCGCTTTTCAAGCGGTGCATGCGGGAAAACGTATCCCGTTTTAACAGGTAATAAATCGCGGATGCAAGCGGCTTGCCGGATGGCAGACAGGCTTCTGAAATGTAGTTCCTTCGAAAAGCGCCGCCTTCGCCGATCAGCGGCGCCAGCTTCAACGCGTTTATAATCTGTTCGGCGGTCATCAGTTGTTTCCTCCCTAGCTTTGAGACATAGTATAGCACATCATGCTGCCATCCGCCCTCTGGAGAATACACAAAGAGATACCCGGCTTACGCCGGATATCCCTTTTGCCTGTCTTATAGAGGCTGGTTTACTTTGCAGCATTCCGGCCCGCAATCTGGCCGTAGGTGAAGATGTCCGCAATTGCGTTGCCGCCAAGGCGGTTGCCCGCATGGATGCCGCCTGCAACTTCACCGGCTGCCCACAGGCCTTCAATCGCAGTACCGTCCGCCTTGAGCACGCGCGCTTCCGTATCAATGACCACGCCGCCCATCGTATGGTGCAGGGAAGCTTTTCTCGGGCTGATGCAGATGTAGGTGTTGGGGTCCGCATCCAGCGCTTCGAGATCGATACCGCCCGCGATGACTTCCTTGCCGAAGTCGTCGTCATGCTGGTTGGTCACATAGGTATTGTACTTTTCAATGGTTGCGCGCAGCGCTTCTTCCGTAAATGCGGGCGCAGCGCCTGCTGCCGCGGTCTTGCTGGCTTCCGCCACCTCTGCAAGCGTATTGCCTACCCAGATATGCCCGCCGTCCACCATCGCCTGGATACGCTCGTCAAGTTCAGCGCCCTTGAGGAACTGGGAAGGATTGTTGCTGTCCCCACGGCCTGCGTAGATGATGTAGAAAATACCGTCTTCCAGCGCAAGGGAGGCCTTTGCCAGTACGTCGCGTTCCGCATATTCATTAACAAAGCGGTTGCCTTGCCCGTCGATCCAGATCTGCGCTGCGGCGTCGCCCCAGATGCCGTCCGTCATCGTGCCCTTCACAGGAGAGGAGGAAGGCATCATCTGCGCCACTTCCATACCGGTGAGACTGGCGCCGATGGCCCCCGCCATGACGATGCCATCGCCTTCATTGGTGCCAAGGTTGGTGGAAAGCGTACGGTCGCTCAGATCATCACCCCAGTATTTGTCATACTGCTTTACCATGGCTGCGTTTGCGGCATAGCCGCCCGTTGCAAGCACAACGCCTTTTGTGGTGTTAATGGTAATCTTGGTGCCGTCAGCCTGCTCGGCCTTTGCGCCCACAACCTTGCCGCCTGCATCCACCAAAAGTTCGGTGCCGCGGGTTTCTGTATAGATAACAACGCCATTTTCCTTTGCGACCTTCTCCATTTGGGGAATGCGATCCGCACCGGACATAAACGTATGGGTTCTCGGCCACATTGCGCCAAGAACGGTACTAAGGCCGGTGCTGCCGTTTTCCTGCGTTGCCTTGCCATATAGAGCATTGAGGCCGATCTCTCCCATCCATTCGAACGAGGGAAGCGCCTGCTCGGCAAGGACGCGGGCCAGATCGATGTTGGAGGCAATCCAGCTTCCGTCGCTAAGCTGGCGAAGCCCGCCAATGTATATCTGCCACATATGCATGGCAACAGAGTCAAAGCCCGGCATATCCGTACCAACGGTCTTGCCCTTATTTGCGGCATAAAACGCATTGATATCCTTCTTGACCTGCGCAAGGACTTCCTTCCATTCCGGAAACTGGTCAAGCTTCAGCTTGGGATCATTTTCGTCCATGGCAAGATAGCTGTCCATGGTATCCTTCTGTGCCTTGGTCAGCGTCATGAGCGCCTGCGCTTCGGGATCGACCGCATTGTAGGCAGCACCCGCCATGAGCGTATTGCCGCCGAGGATAGAGCCTTTTTCAATCAGGATTACCTTCGCGCCCTGCTGTGCCGCGGTGATTGCCGCAGAGAGGCCCGCGCCGCCGCCACCCATGACAAGGACATCCGTATCCCAGGTTTCGTCCGCCTTCGGGGTTGCAGTGTATTTGTTGGCCTTCAACGCGTCAACATCAAGCCCCGCGTTCTTTGCCGCATCCGTGACCGCGCCCATGATGCCGTAACTCGAAAGCGTAGCACCCGTTACCGCATCCACGTTCAGGCTCTGGTGTTCCACAATCTGTGCTGGAACGCGCGCTTTTGCAACCGCGGTGACATTCTCCGTCTCCGTATAGGTAAGGTATTCAATGCCGGTAATGACGCCCTTCTCTACCGCAATGCTGACCTTAATCGGCCCCTGCATACCATGGCTTTCCCCCTCAAACGTGCCCGAAACATCCGTTGCCGGAGCCGCCGGCGCGGGAGTCGCCTCGGGCGCTGCTGTGGGGGTCACTGCCGCAGGTTGCTGCGCACAACCAAACCCAAGTGTCAGTGCCATCAAAACCACCAGCGCAAAGGCCAACATTTTTGTCTGCTTCTTCATTTCTGCTCCTCCTGTCAATCATCGTGTGAAAATCTTCACAAAAAACAGAATACACTTTACAACGGTTTTAAAGTCAAGTACCATAATTGTGTTTCGTGTAACAATCCTGTTGAAAAATTAGCAACCTCTTTTTCAGGGACGCTGCCCTGCGTTTGGAAGGATCTATGGAATATGAAGGAATACAATATCAGTGAAGTTGCAAGGATGTTCGGCATCTCCAGCGAGTTGCTGCGCAGCTATGAAAGACGCGGGCTTGTCGCTCCTTTGCGTGCCGGGAACGGATACCGCACCTATACAAAGCCAGACATTTATATCCTTTCGGGTATACGCTTCCTGCGCAACGCCGGATACTCTCTGGAGGATATTGAGCGCCTGTACGATGCAGAATTTGAGGACGCACTTTCCATCCGCCAAAATCGCTGCGAAGAGTTGGAGCAGGAGATCGCCTATTTGCAGTCCAAGCTGGAGGCAATGCGCCACGAATGTGATGATTTTGCGTCACTTGCGCAGCAGAGCGACATTTCCTGGACGACAAGCCCTGCAATGCTGCGGGTGAATAACCAAATCAACGATTCTTTCTTGACGGACAGCCATTCCATTTTGGAATGGGTCGATCATTTGCCAATCGTCCGTATTTCTCCTGCATTCAGCAGGGAAGCAATTTTGAACGGACGGGACGAAGTCCGTTTTGGTTACGCGGTACCGCTGGAATTAGCGGATACGCTGGGGCTTTCAAATACGCCCGGCGCAGAAGTGAAAGAATCTCTAAAATGCCTGACCACCATTGTACGCAGCCAGGGGAAGCGCTACCTGAGCGCCTGCATGCTGGAGAACATCTGTAAGTTCTGCGAAAACGAGCATTTGGAACTGAGCGGCGACGCATGGGGCATCACGCTGGGCGTCCATATGAAAGGCGGCCGAATTCAGCGCTGCCACCGCCTGTATATTCCCGTCAGGAGCGTTGCATGAGCGCTGTCCAGGCGCACAACAGCGCTGCCCAACCCGCCGTCGTCTTCCTGCACGGCTTTCAGGGCAGCCCCCACCAGTTCGATTTTCTCAATTCCACTGTCCGGGAGGCGGGCTACATCGCCTACCCGCTTGTTTTGCCGGGACATGGCGGGGAGTACCGCGTGTTTTTGGAAAATGGCCGGGCTGAATGGCTTGCCTTTGCAGAAGAATCGCTGCGCAGTATCTGCGCGCGGCATACGCGCGTGCTGCTCGTAGGTCATTCCATGGGCGGTTTATTGCATATACTCGCAACACTTCAACACCCCGGTACGGTCTGCGGTCTATTCTGCCTTGCGCTCCCGCTGCACCTGCAGGTTTCCTTCAAAGGCATGCGCAACAACATCAAATATGCCACCGGACTCGGCAGGCAGGACGCGTTTATCAAGGCCGCGCGGGAGTTCTGCGGGGTCACCGGCGTCACACTCTGGAACGCCCCACTGATGGCGCGTCAGCTGCTGGGCCTTGTGCGCCTGAGCGCGGATGCCCGGCGTGCCTTAAATCAACTCAACGTCCCGCTCATCGCGCTCCATTCCCAAAACGATGAATGGGTCTCTAAAAGGTCTGTCATTACGGCACGGGATGCTAAGGTGCAGGAGGTTATTGTACTTCCCGAATCCGGCCATTTCCTGTATCCCGAAAGCGACCGGGCCATCGTCTGTGAGGCGTTTTCGCGCTTTGCTTCCGCTTGCTTTTCCCGGTAAGTGCGCCCCTTCTCCAACCTGCGGACGCAGGTCAATGTATCGCGGCCTATTCGGGATTTGTCCGCAAAAAAGCGGAAGCATTCCAATCCGCTTCTGTGGTACGATGAGCTTCCAAGAGAGGGGGAATACGCTTGTACTATGCATATGGCGAGGATGCGATTGCGCATCTCAAAAAAAAAGACCGCGCGCTTGGCAGGATAATTGACCAGATCGGCCACATCGACCGCAAAGTGGAGCCGGATCTGTTTTCCTCCGTCGTCCACCATATCGTGGGGCAGCAGATTTCCTCCGCCGCGCTCAATACCGTGTGGGGACGCATGCGGGAGAGCCTTGTTGTGATCAATGCCGATACGATTGCGGCACAGCCTGTGGAAACGCTGCAGCAATTCGGCATGACCTTCAAAAAAGCGGGGTATATCAAGATGTTTGCGCAGCAGGTGCTTGACGGTACGTTTCACCTCGCCGCCCTCCCGGAAAAAGACGACGCTACGATCATCACGGCCCTTTCTTCCCTCAACGGCATCGGCGTATGGACCGCGGAAATGATCCTGACGTTCTGCCCGCAGCGCCCCGATATTTTAAGCTATGGAGACCTTGCCATCCACCGTGGCATGCGCATGCTCTATCGCCGCAGGCGGATCGACCGAGGTCTGTTTGAAAGCTACCGCAAACGCTACAGCCCCTATGGCACGGTTGCAAGCCTTTATCTTTGGGCAATCTCCGCAGGCGCAATCGAAGGGCTGCACGACCCAGCGCCAAAGAAAAAGCCATCCGCCAAACCATCGAAAGGCTCCGGAAAATAAAAAGCGGCATGCGCCGCTTTTTCTGTTTTCTTTACCTAGTCTGCTCTTCTCCGGTTGATTTCGATGTGGCAGCAGTCCTTCTTTATATAATGCTTGGTACACACAACCGGGGCCGGGTCATCGCTCAGATAGATGTCTTCCCGGATGAGCATGACCTCCTTGCTGGGCATCACATACTTGCCGGAAATAAAATTGCCGACCGCCGTGGACGAAATGAAAAGCGTCGCCCGCTCTGCCTGATGATAGATGCCGCGTTCAAGCGTCTGCAGCAGCGTATTGACCTGACTAAGCTTGATTTCAAGCCTGGTCAGCGCTTCCACGGGAATGAGCGCCAAAGAATAGGCCACAATGTTCCCTTGGCTCCTGTACCAGCGGTCTACCGCAATCATCACGGCGGATTCCCGCTGGAATAACTCAATGTTCTGCTCGTTGGGCACTTCAATGCGGAACTCCAACTCCACATCGTCAATATCATACTCGCAGCACTGATACACCGGATGCCCCAATACATCCAGGGTTTTATGCGGCTTGCGCCCCTGCCGGATGACATAATTGCCCTTGCCCTGATGCTTGCGGATCCATCCATCCTCGCGCAGCAATTCAAGCGCCTGCCGCAATGTCATGCGGCTTACGCCAAGCATTGTGGCAAGCTTTGGTTCCGACGGTAGCCATGTATCTTCCGGGAATGTTCCATCCAGCAACAATTTGAGCATCTGCTCGTATACACGCACAAACGCACGGGATGTTTCCTGCGCAAGCTGGCGCAAATCAGTAGCGGGAACGTTCTTGTCGTTGTTTGAATGCATGCTAAGCCCTCTTTGTGATGGGGGTTTTCTCAATCGTATGCTGTTTTGAGTAAAATTGCAAGGGTGCTGCCTTCATGCGCTATTGCGTCATCCAGCGCAGCCGGAAGGCGGAAGCATGGTCTTTTTAGCGCCTTTATTCTATCCCCAATCCTCTGACAGAACCGCAAAGCAATTGCCATTGCTGCATGATATCCTGTAAATGCGCTCTTCCATTTTCGGTAATTCTAAAATACTTGCGCTTGGGTCCCCCGCTTGTTTCCCCATCGTAGGTCTCCACATGATCGTCCTGCGCAAGCCTCCTCAAAACGCTATAAATCGTACCTTCATAGGTATCAGGAAAATGCAACGCTACCTCCTTCATCAGCGCATACCCGTAAGTATCCTGTTTTGAAATGATAAAAAGAATTGCCATCTCTAAAACGCCCTTTTTAAATTGTGCAATCACTGCTGCATCACCCTTTTTTTCGCGAAGTTCATGTAAAAAAACAGAACCGCGGAAACGATCGTTCCACACAGCAACGGAATCATCGTTACAAAGAAGAGTTGAAAAAAGAGATACGGCGCGGATAAGGTCTTTAGCAGCCCGTTCAAACAGCCCAGGCTCACGCACACGCCGATATAGAAAACCATCCGGAATATTCTGGC
>JAEYLA010000221.1 GCA_023461495.1 Bacillota bacterium
CGCAAGCTTTCCACCAAGGAAGCCATGGAGAACATCTCCAACCTGAAGCTTGGCTGCGGCATCGGCATCCTGCCCGAAGAAGCGCAGGCGACCTTGAATAAGCTGCTGACGGATGTGCAGAGCGCCTGCCTGGAGCAGCGTACCGGCAGCGAAATGACCGAACAGCAACGTGATGAAGCGCGTGCAAGTGTTGTGCGCGAAGCAATAAAACCGATCGCATAAGAGGTGAATACTATGAACGCATTTGACCGTTTTACCGAAGGCGCGCGCAAGGCGCTTGCCATTGCGCAGGAGAGCGCAAGGCAGCTTGGACACAATTATGTAGGCACAGAGCACATCCTGCTGGGGCTTTCCCAGGACGATAACCCGGCAAGCCGGGCGCTTACCATGGCGGGTGTGGAGTACAATGATATTCTGCAGCAGACCGAGCGGCTGGTGGGACGCGGTGATTATCAGTTTACGGATAGCTTTGGCTATACCCCGCGTACCAAAAAGGTGATTGAGCTGAGTCTGTATGAGGCAAAGACCCTCAACAACAGCTACATCGGCACGGAGCACCTGCTCCTGGCGCTGATCCGGGAACGCGAGGGCGTTGCCGCGCGCATCCTGCAGGATTTGGGCGTAGATTTGGGTGAACTTAGAAAAGCCATGCTGGAAAACAGCGCGAACGAAAGCGGCGGGAAACCCGGCGCCGCGCGTGGGAACGGCAGCAAGGAGACCCCCACGCTCGATAAGTTCGGCAAGGACCTGACCAAGATGGCGCGCGACGGGGAGCTTGATCCGGTGATCGGCCGTACGGAGGAGATCGCCCGTATCGTCCAGATATTAAGCCGCCGCACCAAGAACAACCCTGTGCTCATCGGCGATCCCGGCGTGGGCAAGTCCGCTATTATCGAAGGCCTGGCACAGCGCATTGTATCCGGCGATATCCCCGAGATTTTAAAGGATAAGCGCGTGGTCACGCTGGATTTGGGCGGCATGCTTGCGGGCACGAAGTACCGCGGCGAGTTTGAAGAGCGCATCAAGTCCGCCATTGACGAATTGAAGGGCAACGGCAGCACCATATTGTTCATCGACGAGCTGCACACCGTGGTGGGTGCCGGCGCATCGGAAGGAAGCGTGGATGCTTCCAACATTTTAAAGCCCGCGCTTGCGCGCGGTGAAATCCAGGTGGTGGGCGCTACCACGCTTGACGAATACCGCAAGCACATTGAAAAGGACGCCGCGTTTGAACGGCGGTTCCAGCCCGTTACCGTTGGCGAACCCTCCCAGGAGGAGGCAAAACAAATTCTGTTCGGCCTCAGGGACAGGTACGAGGCGCACCACAAGGCGCGCATTACGGACGAAGCCGTGAATGCCGCCGTGGAGCTTTCTAGTCGCTATATCGCGGACCGGTATCTGCCGGATAAGGCCATTGACCTGATGGATGAGGCTGCCTCCAAGGTGCGCTTACAGGGATATGTGTCCCCGCCCGATTTGAAGGAGCTTGAAACCAGGATTGAGGCCGTACGCAAGGAAAAGGAAGAGGCCGTCAATAACCAGAATTACGAGCGTGCGGCCCAGGTGCGTGATGAGGAGCAGAAGCTTAAGCGCGAAATGGAAGACAGGCGCAAGGCCTGGGAAGATGCGCGCAAAGAGGAAAAGAGCATTGTAACGGAAGAGGACGTTGCCCAGGTGGTCGCCGCGTGGACGGGAGTGCCCGTCAAGAAGCTCACCGAGGATGAAAGCCAGCGGCTTTTGAACCTTGAGGATACGCTGCATGGCCGCGTGATTGGGCAGGAGGAGGCGGTCTCCGCCGTCGCCCGGGCCATCCGCAGGGCGCGCGCGGGGCTCAAGGATCCCAAACGCCCAATCGGCTCCTACATCTTCTTAGGTCCCACAGGCGTTGGCAAGACGGAGCTTTCTAAAGCGCTTGCGGAAGCCATGTTCGGCGATGAGGATGCGATGATCCGCCTTGATATGTCGGAGTATATGGAGCCGCACTCGGTGTCTAAACTCATGGGTTCCCCTCCGGGCTATGTCGGCTATGACGACGGCGGGCAGCTGACCGAAAAGGTGCGCAGGAAGCCCTACTCCGTAATCCTGTTCGATGAAATCGAGAAAGCGCATCCGGACGTATTCAACGCCCTGCTGCAGATTCTTGAGGATGGCAGGCTGACGGACAGCAAGGGCCGTGTGGTGAGCTTTAAGAATACCATACTCATCATGACCTCCAACGTCGGCGCAAGCAAGATCGGCAAGGCCAAACGTATGGGCTTTGGTGCAGACGATAATGCGGCTGTCGCCGGATATGAGCGCATGAAGGAGACTATGCTGGAGGAATTGAAGCGCGCGTTCCGGCCGGAATTCTTGAACCGCGTGGATGAGATCATCATATTCCATTCACTGGAGAAGGAGCAGACGCTTGAGATCGTCAAGCTGATGCTAAAATCCGTCGCTACGCGCCTGACAGAGCGCGGCATCCACCTTTCGGTGACGCCGGAAGTGGAAAGCTATCTTGCAGAGACCGGGTTTGATCCCACGTATGGCGCGCGCCCGCTGCGCAGGGCCATCCAGCAGAAGGTGGAGGACAGCCTGAGCGAGGAAATCCTCTCCGGACGCATCCAGCTGGGGGACAGCGTGGAAGCGGTGATGCGCGAAGGCGCGCTGCACTGGGTCAAAAAGGAAAATGCTGCGCAGGAAGCGCCTGCAAGCGTATAAGTAGGTAACAAAAACAGCACCGCCGGTTCAACCGACGGTGCTGTTTTGCAATACTGTTTGAAGGATTATGGGTTGGTCGGCCCCAGCCTGTTTGCCTTTACATAGGCGGAACGGGTCACGTTGTCCCTGCCGGACCAGCTGACGTATACCCAATCGCCTATGTAGGATTGGACGGTGACAGCCACGCCGCGGTCAATGGAGGCAACGGTTTCCGAAATGGTGGAGCCGGTTGGCCGGTAGGTATACAGGAAGGCGTTGCCCGTCATATCGGAATAGGTCGGCGCACCCGTATAGTACTGCACATACAGTACGCCGCTCCCGGTGCCGCTGCCGGCGGTGGAATACCCGAGATTGCTTGCAGGCACGTAAAGCGGCTGTGATTGCCCCTGCACGTAAACCTGTACCCAGCTGCCGTTTGTAGAAACTGCCCATACGGATTCGTTCAGGCTGAGGTAGCCGACGGAGTAAGCGCTCTGCTCATAGGGCGCGGAATAGCAGTAGGCCCGGCTTATCTGTGAGTACATGGTCTTTCCCACCGCCGTAAAACCGGATGATGCCTGTCCGCCCCCGACGGACTCGATAACGTTACGGGTGCGGATATAACCAGTTTCCCCTGCAAAGGCGATCTGCGTCCAGCTTCCGGTCGTTCCGGTACGCGTGATGGGCTGCCCTTGTGTGAGGTAGCCGATAATGGCGGCGGAAGAATTTGCAGTTTTATATACGGGTGTTGTCGAGTCTACGTACGGCGTTCCATTGGAGGGAGAGCCACCGCTACCCCAATCGGAAACCTGGCTGGTCAGCACATAGCCGGTTTGTCCAGCAAATGCAATCTGTGTCCAGATGTCGGTTGTGCCGGTGCGGGTCGCACTTTGACCTTGTGTGAAATAGCCGAGAATGGTGGAGGAAGCGCTTGCGGAATTGTATACGGCCACCGTGGAATTGGCGTATATGGTTCCGCTTGTGGTGGAGCCGCCGGACAGGTCTGCGACCTGTGCGGTCAGCACATAGCCTGTCCGTCCGCTGTAGGTGATCTGCGTCCACAAACTGCCGACAGTACCGGTACGGGCAGCGCTTTGCCCCTGTCCCAGGTATCCAAGGGTGGAGGAAGCGGTGGTGGCGCTGGAGTATACCGTAGTCCCTGTAAGCGCATACACGGTGCCGTAGGAGCCGGAGGCCTGCGTTGTGACGTCCGATACCGCTACATACCCAATCTTGCTGCCAAGCTGCACCTGATAATATCCGGCGGTAATCGTGCCCAGCGACGTAATGCTGTCTCCCGGGTCAAGATACCCGATTGCGGAATAGGAGGGAGAAGCCCCCTTGCGCACCGCAGTGGAAACACGCGCATACAGCAGCGAGCTTGCAGGCGTTGGTGTGGGGGTGGGCATCGGGATGATGGAAATAGAAGGCGTTGGCGCGGGCGTCGCGCTGGAACCCGAATAGGACTTTAAATAAGATGCCTTGATATAGGCAGTTTTATTGTTATAGAGCACCTTGGCCCAATCGCCGGAAGAGCCGGTTTTGACAATCGTTTTTCCTTTGTTGAGCATGCCGAGCGATTTATAGCTGGTGCCGGGGCCGCTGCGGATATTGACGTTTGCCGTCGCCACCATGGTGGTGGATGCTGCAAGCGCCGGTGCGGCAAAAGCAAACAGAAGAATTGCAACAAGAACTGCCGCGGTAAGGCGGCGCGGATGTATTGCGTTCATTGTGGCTCCTTTCGTGCCGGGTTTTAAGCTGTAGTTTTGCTGAAAGTTTCCTTAAAATATTCTACCATTTGTTCCAGCAATAAGATACATGCAACCTATGAACAATGCGGAAAAGTTTATAAAATTGGAGAATTATAGAAGAAATGCCACGGAATTTCACATAGAAAAGCGGATTGCTTTTTGCAACCCGCCTGTTCTATATGGAGGAACGATGGCTCAATAGGAGAGCGCGTAATCGAGAGCCGCATCCACCCCTGCCTTGTAATCGGCAACGGTGGGGGGAAGAAGCACGTCCGGAATGAAGGTATCCGTGCCTTTGTTTTTGTAGGAGAACATGCTGGTAAATTCAAAATACTTCGTGCTATATTGGATGGAAATTTGGGACTTGGGAAGCGTAAACGTCTTGATATCCCCAAAGCAATTTAAAGCGCCTCCCGTAGGCTCACCGATGGAAATGGCGTCCGGCACCGCCTCCATCGTCCGGTAGATTGCAAACATACCCGAGGAGAAGGTCTTCCTGCCGGCAAGGAGGAAGACCTCTACATCAGGATTTGCCGTCTTATAGGCTTTGAGCTGCGCGGTAAATGGGGCTAGCACCTCCGAATTGCCGCCGGGGTTGCGCCGTAGATCCAGTATGATTTTCTTTACGCCTTTTTCTGTGATTTCTTCAAACATGCGCTTATTAAACGCGCGGAACTCGCCCTTGCCCTCGCACAGGTTATAGCTGAAGTGAACCGCGTTTGCATCCGGCAGATAGGTATAGCTGTAGTTGGTGGAAAACTTACCAAGTACAACGTCATCTTCTACGCTGATGGAAAAATCGATCGGCGTTTGGTAAGAAAAATGCGCAGGGATAACAATTTCTTGTGGGTTGCCGTCAATCTCAAAGGTAAACGTTGCCCGTTCCTTATCGGAAATGATGCCAAGCCCATATAAATACACAGGACCCGCCAGGTATTTCGCCAAGGCGTTTTTTAAATAACCCTCGTTTTCATGCGGAATGATGGTAGTAAGGCGGTCTAGTACGTCCGCAACCGGCATGCCGTTGACGGCGGACACCTTTTGATACAGCAGATATTCCATGCCTTTTTCCGCATTTACAACATAGATGTCCGTACCAAACATGTAAAACTGCAGCGGGAAATCATAACCATTCCAGAAATTGAACATGGTATGCGCATCTCCGATGGACGCCATAATTTGCGCCAGGCGCGCAAACACCTGCTCGTTTGGGAGCGTATCAACTTCTGCAATCAGTGATGCGGTTTGTTCTTCAAACGCTTCTTTTGAGAGTATGGTAAACGGATTTTTGTGGCGCTTGGGGAGCTCCTTTGCAAAATAAG
>JAEYLA010000222.1 GCA_023461495.1 Bacillota bacterium
GGCAGATTGACAGATGCAGGCTATGACAGTATACTACTGTCATAGAAGCGTCGGAAACGTTTGCGGTGCTTGCCGTTGTTTTGCGGCAGCTGCCGTACGGAACAGGCGTTGCATGTTCATCCGGCGCGTTGCTGTTGCAGACCTGGCTGCTGCCATGCGCAGGTAAACCCTTTGCATGGCATGGTCTGATACCCGTCGAACGTTGCCCCTGCGCCGCCCGCGTCGTCCGATTCGGGCGGTGCCACCGTTTTGGGGCGGTTCTTTCTGGTTCCCTGTCACTGCCGGAACGGATGGAGGATCTTTATGCGCGCAAGCGGCATTTTACTGCACATCACCTCACTTCCTTCGCCCTTTGGGATCGGTACGCTTGGGCGCGAGGCGCACGACTTTGCGGATTTCCTATTTAGCGCAGGGCAGCGCT
Organism: Bacillota bacterium; assembly: GCA_023461495.1. Taxonomy (GTDB): domain Bacteria; phylum Bacillota; class Clostridia; order Christensenellales; family CAG-138; genus JAEYLA01. The sequence continues at coordinate 422 of JAEYLA010000222.1, forward strand.
ACTGGCAGATGCTGCCCACAGGGGCCACCAGCTATGGGGACTCCCCCTATCAATCTTTTTCTGCGTTTGCGGGAAATCCGTATTTTATCGATCTGGAGCAGCTTAGGGAACAAGGCCTGCTGATGCAGGAAGAACTGGAAGCCGCCTTTTGGGGCGATGATCTGCGGCAGGTGGATTACCGCGCCGTTTATGAAGCGCGCCTGCCGCTGTTAAGAAAAGCGTTCGGCCGGATAGACGTGCGGATGCAGGAAGCGCTAGATACATTTATAGAGGAGCACGCATCCTGGCTGGAAGAATATGCGCTGTTTATGGCGCTCAAAGCGCAGTTTGGGATGCGCGCGTGGACGGACTGGCCGGAGGAACTCCGCCTGCGCAAGGAGGAGGCGCTTTCCCAGTACCGTGCGCTGCTATCTGGGGAAATCCGGTTCTTTTCCTTTGTGCAGCTGCTGTTTTTCCGGCAGTGGGATGCGCTCAAGGCGCATTGTGCGTCGCGCGGGGTCAAGCTCATTGGCGATCTTCCCATCTATGTGGCGATGGATTCTGCGGACGTCTGGGCCAATCCACAGTATTTCCAACTGGATGAGGCGCGTATGCCCCTCCAGGTGGCGGGCGTGCCGCCCGACTATTTCTCGGCGGACGGCCAACTATGGGGCAACCCGCTCTATGATTGGGCCGTGATGGAGAAAGACGGCTTCTCCTGGTGGATGCGGCGCATTGCGGCAAGCGCCAAAATGTTTGACGTGCTGCGCATCGATCATTTCAGGGGTTTGTCGAGCTACTGGAGCGTCCCTTACGGAGATGCGACCGCGCGCAACGGCGTTTGGCGCAAGGGACCGGGGCGGGCGTTTGCCGATGCGCTTAAGATCAATTTCCCGGGGTTTCCGATCATTGCGGAGGATCTTGGCGCACCGGCGGAAGATGTCTATGCGCTCATGGACTATGCGGGCTACCCCGGCATGCGCGTGTTGCAGTTCGCGTTCGACGCGCTCTCTGAGAACAGCTACCAGCCTCACACATATCCGACACGCTGCGTTTGCTATACGGGTACACACGATAACGACACCGTAACGGGCTGGCTCAAGAGCGGCGACCCGGAAGCGGTTGGGTATGCGGTGGAGTATTTCGGCCTTAACGCAAAGGAAGGACTCAACTGGGGATTTTTGCGCGGCGGCATGTCCTCCGTGGCGGAGCTGTTCATCGCCCAGATGCAGGACTATCTTGGGTTGGATGAGGTGTCACGCATGAACATGCCGAGCACCACCGGCTGCAACTGGTGCTGGCGGATGCTGCCCGGCGAAGCGGATGATGCACTCTCGCGGCGGATCGCGCGTATGACGCGGATGTACGGGCGGTAAGCGTTGCAGCAAACCCCCATTGGCCAAGGAAAAAGCCGGAAGCGATGCTTCCGGCTTTCTGTTGTATAAAAGATCATTCCCCGCCTGCGACCACAACCTGTACGCCGTGTTTTTCCGCTTCCTGCAGGAGGTCAATGGGCGGCTTGGCATCCGTCACCAACGCGTGGATGTCCGCAAGTGTTGCAAACGTGAAGGGAAGCGACCGTCCGAGCTTGGAGTGATCCATCAGCATGACGACGCGGGACGCTTTCTCAATGACCTTGCGCTTTAATTGCCGTTCGCTGAAGGAACCCGAGGTAAACCCGCCGGTGAGCGAATAGCCGGAGGTCGCCATCAGCGCCGTATCGATATTGACTTGGTCCAAAAACGATTCCGCCTGCGGGCCGGAAAAAGAAAGCGTGTTGCCGCTGATCTGCCCGCCTACGGAAATTACATTGCAGCTGCGCCGCTGGGAAAGCTCAATGGCGATGTTCGCACCGCTTGTGATGATGGTAAAGTGCTGGTCGGGCAGCAGCTTTGCCACGCACATCAGCGTGCTTCCCGCATCCATATAAATAGCGTGGCTCGTCTGCACAAACTGTACTGCGGCGCGGGCAATGGCGCGCTTTTCCGCCGTATGCTCCTGCGCGCGCTGGCTGTATAACCCTTCAATATCGGGCTGGATGGAGCGCATGGAAATAGCGCCGCCGCGCGTGCGGCGGATGGAGCCTTCCTGCTCCAGATAGTTGAGGTCGCGCCAGAGCGTCATGCTCGAGCAACCGCCGCAAAGCTCTAAAAGCTCGGCTACGGTGGCTTCGCCGTGGATATCGATATAATCCCTGATCTGCGCGCGGCGTTCGTTGAGCATAGCGCATCCTCCAAAAGGTCAAATCTCTATGCTTAGTATACGCCAGATGATGGGATATAACAAGCGACATGTTACCAAATTAACAGGTTGTGTTGGTTTCTTGTACGATTATATCAGCGCGCCGGAACGGTCGGTGCAGGTTCAAACGCGTATGACGGACGCGCCAAAAGGCAGCAGCGCAAGCTTTGCGAGCTTAAAGCACTGCATGCCGAACGGAATGCCCACGATGGTGATGCAGAACACAAGGCCGATCGCCGCGTGGATGATGGCCAGCTCCGCGCCGGTGAGAATGATCCACAGGAGGTTGATAAGCAAAGAGCCCGCGCCGGTGCTGTAGAGGATATCCTTCCCGAAAGGGAAGAACGCAAGCTTTGCAAACTTGAAGCACTGGACGCCCCAGGGGATGCCGATGATGGTGATGCACCAGAAAATACCGGCGATTGTCCAGCACAGGCCCAGCACGATGCCGCCCAGCAAAAACCACAGGAGATTTCCCAATACCCGCACGCGTTGCCTCCATATGATGTTTTTTTTCATGGTAGCGGAATTGGGGGAGGCGTGCAACATAAATTATGTATAGGGGGTGTTTGACACGCTGCTTTGCGCTGTATAATAAAATAACTGTGCTAAAAACATATGCCTGTTCGGGCAAAAAACAAAACGGAGGACAGAAAGATATGAAGGAATTGAAGTTTTTCCGCTGTAAACATTGCGGCAATTTTGTGATGATGCTCCACGCTTCCGGCGCTCCCATGACCTGCTGTGGCGAGCATATGCACGAAGTTGTCGCCAACACCACCGAAGCCGCAACCGAAAAGCATATTCCGGTTGTCACAGTGGATGGCGATACCGTTACGGTAGCGGTCGGCTCCGTGCTGCATCCGATGGTGGAAGAGCACTTCATCCAGTGGATCTACCTTGAAACCGAGGCGGGCGGGCAGCTCAAATACCTTGCGCCCGGTGAAACGCCCACCGCAACCTTCAAGCTGGCAGACGGCGTGAAGGCGTTTGCTGCATACGAATACTGCAACCTCCACGGGCTTTGGAAGGCAGCGCTGTAAGCATCGGTTTTTCAAAATGGTATCAAAGCTCCGCGCAATAAATGGGACGGCGCGGAGCTTTTTTACTGCCGCGGTGCCCCAAAGTAGGGACGCACAACGACTGCAGGGCGATGACGATGGTTGGAATGCATACATAAGTTTTACAATATTCGGAAGCGGATGCCGCACTGGGCTATTGCGGGTTTTTTATACATAAGGTATAATAAAAGCCAAGAAGTCAAATCGGTGTTCTTACTTTATCTAGTAGCATTCCATGCTGTGTTCATCCGTTTCTGACTGCTGGGCCGTATCTCGCTTGACGGCAGCCGCGCGTGCGTTGTTCTTTTTCTTTTTTAGCTGCGGGCACTTCATTCGGGACGTATTCGATGCTATGATAAATTCAGAAATTTCCATCCGCCTGCATGGATTACCATGGCGGTACTTTTTCTATTACATTTTGTTGATTTGTATATAGGGGGTGTGTTTCGTGGCGACTGAGCGGGAGCTGACTGCGCTTTATTTTTTTAATACCGGGGAGAGCGCCTGTGCGTATGAAACCATGGGCGCGCACCCTCTTCCGGACGGCGGCTGGCGCTTTCTTGTATGGGCGCCCAATGCGCGCGCGGTGCACGTTGCGGGCAGCTTCAATGGGTTTGATCCTGCCGCGGCTCCCATGCAGCCTATCGGGGAAACCGGCGTTTGGGAGGCGGTGGTTGCTTCGGCCAAGCGCGGGGATACGTATAAATACGCGATCACCGCAAAGGACGGCACACTCTATTGGCGCACGGACCCTTACGCCACCCGCGCGGAGGAGCGTCCGGGAACGGCTTCCGTGCTTTGGGGCATTCCCACCCATCCGTGGGGGGATGCGGCCTATTATGAAGAGAAGAAGGGCAGCGATCCTTATCGCGAGCCCATGAATATCTACGAGGTGCATCTGGGCTCGTTTCGGCAGGGGCTAAGCTACCGTCAGCTTGCAGACGAGCTGGTGGAGTATGCGGCGGATATGGGATATACGCATATCGAGCTGCTGCCGGTCACGGAGTATCCGCTCGATATGAGCTGGGGCTACCAGGTAACGGGCTATTATGCCGCAACCAACCGCTACGGCACGCCCGAGGACTTGATGTATTTTGTGGATCAGGCGCACCAAAGGGGCCTGGGCGTTCTGTTAGATTGGGTGAGCGCGCATTTCCCGCGCGACGCGCACGGGTTACGGCTCTATGACGGTACGCCGCTCTATGAGCCGGATGATCCGCGCCGCAGCGAGCAGCCGCAGTGGGGCACCATGCTCTTCGATTATGGCCGCACACAGGTGCAGAGCTTCTTATTGTCCAATGCGTTTTATTTCCTCAAGGAATTTCATTTTGACGGGCTTCGGGTGGATGCGGTGAGCTGTATGCTCTACCACGACTATGGACGCGCGGGCACGGGCTGGGTACCCAACGTTTATGGCGGGCGCGAAAACCTCGAAGCCATCGCGTTTTTAAGGAAGCTGACCGCAAAGCTCAGGACTGAATGGCCAAATGGGGAGCGTCTTTTGATTGCGGAGGAAAGCACCTCCTTCCCCTATGTCACAAAGCCGGCGGAAGAGGGCGGCTTGGGCTTCCATTTCAAATGGAATATGGGCTGGATGAACGATACCCTTTCCTATATGGAGAAGGATCCCATCCACCGCAAATGGCACCATGACAAGTTGACGTTTTCGCTCTGCTACGCGTTTTCGGAGCACTATGTGCTGCCGTTTTCCCATGACGAGGTGGTGCACGGCAAGCATTCCATGCTTGATAAAATGCCGGGGGATTACTGGCGCAAGTTCGCGCAGCTCCGGCTCACACTTGCGTATCAGTTTGCGCATCCGGGCAAAAAGCTCAATTTCATGGGAAATGAATTCGGGCAGTTTATTGAGTGGCGCTACGGCGAAAGCCTGGATTGGCTGCTGTTGGACTATCCTATGCACCGCGGCATGCAGGCGTATTCCCGCATGCTCAATCAGTTCTATAAAAATACCCCGGCGCTCTATGAATGCGACGGGGGATGGGACGGCTTTGAATGGGCGGGCGTAGATGACGGCGTGCATTCCGTTGTGGCGTTTTTTCGGCGGGATGCGGAAGGGAATACGCTCTTGTGTGCGTTCAATTTTACACCCGTACCTTGGGAGAATTACGTGCTGCCCGCCACGCTGCACGCGCAGCTGCATGAGGTGTTTTCAAGCGACGCGCAGATGCACGGCGGTACGGGCGATTGGCACAATCCTATCCCGCTCGTCTGCGCAGGAAAGCCAAAGCTCAGGCTTCCGCCGCTTGGCGCGGTATTCTTCCGGGTGGAAGAAATCGCGCAGGAAGGGCAGCGCACCGCCACTTAATGCGAATCCGCATTCAAGCTGTTCCCTCTTTCCTTAGCTGTGGACAAATAGTTGTCCACATGCATTCGAGAATAGTGCGAAACGTTGTTTTCCGCGGCGTTGGGCCGATTTCATAAAGTTTTATTCCACAATATCCCATTGCGAAGGCAAAAAGGAGGATGCGCATTGAGAAAAAAACAGATTGTCGCCATGCTGCTTGCCGGCGGACAGGGAAGCCGGCTTGGAATCCTGACGTCCAACATGGCGAAGCCGGCGGTGCCGTTCGGCGGCAAATACCGCATTATCGACTTCCCGCTTTCCAACTGTGTCAATTCGGATATCGATACGGTCGGTGTTCTGACACAGTACCAGCCGCTGGAATTGAATTCCTACATCGGCAACGGCCAGCACTGGGATCTGGACCGCATCAGCGGCGGCGTGTTCGTACTGCCGCCCTATGTCAAGGGTAAGGGCGGGCAGTGGTATTCCGGCACCGCGAACGCCATCTACCAAAACCAGATGTTTGTGGACCAGTATGATCCCAAATATGTGCTCATTCTCTCGGGCGATCATATCTACAAAATGGATTATAACGCCATGCTCAACCGCCACAAGCAGCAAAAAGCGGGCTGCACCATCGCGGTGTTTCAGGTGCCGCTCTCGGAAGCGCACCGCTTTGGCATCATGAACACGGATGAGGAGGGCCGCATCGTTTCCTTTGATGAAAAACCCAAGGAGCCCAAGAGCGATCTTGCCAGCATGGGCGTGTATATTTTCGATTGGCCGCTGTTGAAGAAATACATGCAGGCGGACGCGGAGGACCCGGCTTCGGAAAACGATTTTGGACAGAACATCATCCCCGCCATGCTCAAGGAAGGAGAGCGCATGTCCGCTTATGCCTTCCACGGGTATTGGAAGGACGTCGGTACCATCGGCTCACTCTGGGCCGCCAATATGGATTTGCTGGAGGAGCCGCCGCTACTTGACCTTTACGATCCCGCGTGGCGCATCTACAGCCGTAACCCCATTATGCCGCCGCACTATGTATCGCCGGGCGCGCACGTGGAGCGCAGTTTGGTCACCGAGGGGTGCGAGGTATATGGGCGCGTGCAGCACAGCATCCTGTTTGCGGGCGCATATGTGGCGGAGGGTGCTGAGGTCTGCGACAGCGTCATCATGCCGGGCGCGCGCATTCATGCGGGCGCAAAAGTGCATAAGGCAATTATTGATGAGCGCGCCGTGATTGGCCGCAACTGCGTGGTGGGCGATGTGCTGCGGGAAGGCATCACGGTAGACAATTCCCTTACGGGCGATATCACGCTTGTCGGCTACGACATGTCCATACCCGATTATGCCTCCCTGCCGCGCGGTATGGTTGCCACCCGCGAAACGCTCGGATACCTGTACAAAAAGGGAGGGGAGACAGTATGATCTCAAACGCATTCGGCATCATCTATACCGGAGATAACGACAGCATGCGCCTCAAGGACCTGACATACTCCCGCTCCGTTGCCGCCGTCCCCTATGGCGGCCGTTACCGCTGCATCGATTTTATCATGAGCTGCATGGTCAACTCCGGCCTTACCAATATCGGCATTATTACGCAAAAAAACTATCATTCGCTTATGGACCATCTGGGCTCCGGCAAGGAGTGGGACCTGCACAGGAAGCGCGACGGGTTATTTATGCTCCCGCCCTTTGTCACGCGCGATAACGTGGGCCTGTACCGCGGCACGGTCGAGGCGCTCAAAAGCGTTTCGGGATATATCCGCAGAAGCTCGCAGCGCTATGTGATCCTTTCGGGCAGCTATACCATATTCAATACCACCTTCCACCAGATGCTCGAGCAGCACGTGGAAACGGGCGCCGACATCACCATCATGTACAACGATGTGGAAGGAATGGAAACGGAAGCGCAGTATGAGGATCTCCGCCTTTCGGTAGACGAGAACGACCGCGTGACGGATATGGAGTATAACCCCTACCGCCCGTCCTGGCCGCACAAGAGCTGCGACGTGGTGCTCATGGAAAAAACGCTTCTGGAATACCTGGTGGAAGAGGCTTCCGCGCACGGCCTGTTCGATTTCTCGCAGGATGTGCTTATGCGCAATATCCACAAGCTGCGTATCTTCGGCTACCGGTACGATGGGCATGTGGCAAGGCTCAATTCGCCAAACTCCTTCTTTGCCGCCAACATGGCGCTGCTTGAGCGCAACGTGCGGCAGGACCTGTTTTCGGATGAGCATCCCATCTACACCAAGGTCAAGGACGAGGTGTCCGCACGCTACGGCCCCCGCGCGGTTGCGAAAAACTCAATTGTGGCGGACGGCTGCGTGGTGGAAGGGGAAATCGAAAACTGCGTGCTGTTCCGCGGCGTGTACG
>JAEYLA010000223.1 GCA_023461495.1 Bacillota bacterium
GGGTCTTCTGCGGGTTAAAATGCCGCTAATGGCGGCATTTTTTCCCCCGATTTGACGCACATGTCGTCAAATCGGATTGAAAGTGGGGGATTTGCGAATCCCCCACACCTCCTAGGAGGGTTTGTCGGCACTCTAAATGCCCGGCAAACTGCCGGGCATTAAAGAAAGAGACGGATCGGGCTTGCTCTTAGCTGCCGGACTTGTTGTCCATGCCGCCGCCGGGGGTATGTAGAGGCGTGGTATCAAGATTGTTCCAAGTGTTGGAGTTGCCCATACCGCCCATGCCGCCGGAGCCGCCGGAACTTCCGGAGGAGGCCTGCTGTGCATAGGTCGTCTTCATCTGGTTCACCTTATCCTGCTGTGCAGGGGAGACGGGATAATAGCCGCGCTTGCTCATATCGTTAAACACGTCGAACTGGATGCTGTGCTCGTCGTTGAGAATATCCAGCATCACCTTGCGTACCTGCGGGTTGGCGCACTCGTTGGAATACGAGTTGAACATCCCCGTTATATGCTTCTGCGCTTCTAGCGCATCGTGAAGGACTTCCTTTTCGCTAAAGCAGTTGCTTCCGCTGTTGTTGCTCATGTGTTTGTTCCTCCTTAGAGTTGGCTGTAGAGCTTGTCGAAGTGTTCCTGATGCTTCTGCGCGATGCCCTGGAGCTTACGCTTGATTTCCTGGTCCGTTGCGGTGTCCGCAAGGTTGTTGTATTTTTTCACCAACAATTCTTCAAAACTCAACAGATCGCCCAACGCGGAAAGCTCTTTTTCCGTCAAATTGCTCATGACCAGATAGACCTCCTTTTGAAGTTTGTTCATAGTATTTGAGATTTGCCTGTACTCTATGCGGATTGCGTTTAGCCAACAAAGCACACGTTGACAAAGGTTTTCCAGGCAGATATACTATTGATATTCATTATCAGTTAGGAATTTTTACTATGAAAAATGAACGAAACACCATCCAGCGCGATCTGGTGCTGCAGGCGGTGCGGGCGTGCGACGGACACTGTACGGCAGAAGAATTGTACGGCGCCATTTCGCCGGAACATCCGCACATCAGCCGTGCGACGATCTATAGAAACCTCAACCTTCTGGTGAAATCCGGCATCCTCTCCCGCGTAAGCGTGCCGAACGCGCCCGAACGGTATGAGGTAAAAAGCCCCGCGCATTATCATTTCCAATGCCAGCGCTGCGGGGATGTTGCGGATGTGGATATGCCGTATCTGCCCGAGCTTGCGCAGCAGATACGCAACACGAAGGGATGCCTTGTGCAGTCCCATTCCATTGTGTTTCATGGAATTTGTCCGAACTGTCTTCAGGGGGATGTTTGAAGATCGACGCAATTGCTTCTTTTGGTAGAGGCAGGCCGCGGCTGCGCTGAAATCCGCGGAATGCCCTTGGGTATTCCTGCGGGTTTTGCCTTGTTTTGCGCTGGTTCTCTCAAAATATTTTGCATTTTGAATTTCAAACATCCCGAAAGAAACGGGCGAAGAAATAAAATGAAGGAGGGGGTTTTTATGTCTGACAAGAAGCTGACCAATGCAGTAGGCGCGCCGGTACCCAACCACGACCATTCCCTTACCGCGGGTTCACGGGGCCCGATGATGCTGCAGGACGTATGGTTCCTTGAAAAGCTTGCGCATTTTGACAGGGAGGTCATCCCTGAACGCCGCATGCACGCAAAAGGAAGCGGTGCGTTTGGCGATTTCACGGTGACAAACGACATTACGCGTTATACAAAAGCAAAGCTGTTCTCCGAAGTCGGGAAAAAGACGCCGCTGTTTGTGCGCTTTTCTACCGTCGCGGGCGAGCGCGGCGCTGCGGACGCGGAGCGCGATATCCGCGGCTTCGCCATTAAATTCTATACCGCGGAAGGCAACTGGGATCTTGTGGGCAACAATACGCCTGTGTTCTTTATCCGTGATCCGCGCCAATTTCCGGACCTCAACCATGCCGTCAAGCGCGACCCGAAGACGAACATGCGCTCCGCGCAGAACAACTGGGATTTTTGGACACTGCTGCCTGAGGCGCTGCACCAGATCACCATTGTCATGTCGGACCGCGGCATTCCCTACAGCTACCGGCATATGCACGGCTTCGGCTCGCATACCTACAGCATGCTCAATGCGGACAATCAGCGCGTTTGGGTCAAGTTCCACCTCAAGACCCAGCAGGGCATCAAGAATATCACCGATGCGGAAGCGGAAGAGTGGGTCGGCCGTGACCGCGAAAGCCATCAGCGCGATCTGTTTGAGGCGATTGGGCGCGGCGAATTTCCGCGCTGGACGTTCTGCATCCAGGTGATGACGGAAGAGCAAGCCAACGCACACAGAGAAAATCCCTTTGACATCACCAAGGTCTGGAGCCAGAAGGAATATCCGCTCATAGAGGTAGGCGTACTGGAGCTCAACCGCAATCCGGAAAACTATTTTGCGGATGTGGAGCAGGCCGCCTTCAGCCCCTCGCACATTATTCCCGGCATCGGGCTTTCGCCCGACAAGCTGCTGCAGGGGCGCCTGTTCTCCTATGGCGATGCGCAGCGTTACCGCCTGGGCATCAACCATGACCAGATTCCCGTCAACGCGCCGAAGTGTCCTGTGCACAGCTATCACAGGGACGGCATGATGCGTGTGGACGGCAACTACGGCGCGGCAACAGGGTATTATCCCAACAGCATGGGCGAGTGGGAAGCCCAGCCGCAGCATCAGGAACCGGCGCTGCCGCTTTCGGGTACGATGGATCATTATGACCCGAAGGACGACCCGACGGATGATGTGTTCCGCCAGCCTGGCGATCTTTACCGCCTGATGACGGAAGAGAAGCGCGCGGCGCTTATTGACAACATCGCCCGCAACATAGCGCCCGTGACGGAGAATATCAAGTACCGCCACGCTTCCCACTGCTATCTTGCGGATCAGGAATATGGCGCGCGCATTGCTGCAGCGCTTGAGCTTGATCTTGAAAAGGTTAAGGCGCTTGCACAGCTGCCGCATAAGGAACGGCTTGCAGCCACAAAGTAGCCTGCCGTCCGGTACAATGTGACGGGCGGCTTAAAAAGGGGAGGATGGGATGAAAGCGGTATTGCTTCGGATTTTGGGGTTTCTGGCCCTTGCGCTGGGCGCTGTTGGGGTGTTTCTTCCCATCATGCCGACCACACCCTTTGTACTCCTCTCCGCAGCGTGCTTTGCCGCAAGCAGCCCGAAGCTGTATGCGTGGTTGCTCAGGAACAAGCGGTTTGGCCCGTTTATTGAAAACTACCGCAGCGGATGCGGTGTGCCAAAGCGCCGCAAGCGCGAGGCAATCCTGTTTCTATGGGGAACGCTGTGTGTTTCCGCCGCCGTCTTTCGAAAGCCGCTCGTTTGGGGAATCCTGCTGCTGGTGGGCAGTTGCGTCACGCTGCATCTTGTGCTGATGAAGACGGCAGAAGAGCCGCTAAAGGAAGAAAAGGTAAAAGGGAGCACGCGCGTTTAGCGGCGGCTACCGCAACAAATTGGGGTCCACATTCCAATCCGCCTGTACAAGCAGGCGGATTTGGTTTTTTCTTGCGGGAGCCAACGCGTCCACATACCGCAGCAGGGCGTGTGCCCAGGGCGCAGATTCCCAGTTCGGTGTTTCCTGGCAGCTGTTGAGATGGCGCAAGAGTAAGGCCACAGCCTCATCGGAAAGCAGGTCAAACACTTCGGGCAATTCCTCTTCCGAAAAACAGAGCGGCACGATCTCCAGCCAGTCCGCAAACGCGCGCACCTTATGCCGGAACAATTGGAGCTTATCGGAAAGAAAGCGCATCTCCCGCAATTCTTCGATCAATGCGCGCAGCGCTTCATCCGTCATCGGTTTGCGTTTTTGATAGCGCATTACGGTCTTTGGTTTCGGTGCCGGGAATGCGGTGAAAATGCCTGAAAGGCCGTCCTCTGTTTTCTGGAGGAGCAACCGGGAGAGAAGTTCCTGCCGCGCGGTTTCAAAAAAGACGTGCTGCCTGGCATCCCGGCCCAGTTCCTGTAGCAGGCGCTCTTCCGCCTGCCGCAGCAGCGCGGAAAGCGTTTCTTCCGCCCAGCCTTCCAACATCTGCCACAAAGCGTTGCGATCAATGGGCCTCAGGTTGAGCGGGCGGATTTCTTTTTTGAGCAGCGCCCTTCCCATGGCGTTGTGGTAGACAGGCGTAAACAGATTGATGACCGCTTCGTCAGGTGCAGGACAATGGCCGCGCAGCAGCCGGGCGATGGTTTTGGGGTCAAAGGCGGCAAGAAAACGCGTCTCGAGCAGCAGTTGGGTAAGATATGCGTTGATATAGAGGATGCCCTCGCCCGCAACCGGGATAGACAGCGGATAGTCGATCATGCACGGGATATCATGGGTCGCGTGAAAGAAGTCATACCGGCGGAAGAATTGCGGGAGCGCTTCGGTTTGGGTGGCAAGGTATGCAAGGTTCCCGGTTTGGAAGTCCGCCTCCTTCAGCGCTGCAAGCAAAGCCTTGCCGCGCGCAAGCTCCACGCGTACGAGCGTACGGCCTGCCAAGAACAAAGAAGAAAGCGTTTCTTTCTGTAGAAGCGCGGCAGCTTCCATAAGGCCGCCTGCCCGCTGCAGCCGGAGCCCTATGCAAAAGCAGACGGAACGGTAGAGCGATTGCGCGGTTTCCACCGGGACGGAGCTCGAGTCCCCCATGGTATAGCGCGCGGTTTCCTCAGAAAGCAGCGCATACAGCTCCAGCTGCAGGGCGGAAACATCATCGCCGTCCAGCAAGCCGCAGTTTAGTCCATAGCGCA
>JAEYLA010000224.1 GCA_023461495.1 Bacillota bacterium
CCCTCCAAGATTGCACAACGGCGGCAAGTGCGGTAGAATAAACTATGCTATACGGCTACAGAAATGGAGCTTATAAACCGGAAAAAGGAAACGGAAGAGTTTCGTCCGCTGCTAGGAACCGGAGGGAGGCGTAGCAGCGCTATGCCGAGTGGAGGGTGACAACGCGGTGGGCGAAAAGATCCGCTGAACTTTTCGGTTTTATAAGTGGAGTTGCTGTTGATATACCCTTTGGGGAAACGGCCGTGTGTACGCAGAAAGGAAGTGCCCTGTGAGCCCTATGCACCCGCAGTTCCATCCGTTTGACGGTTTGCCTGTTGAGCGGAATGTTCCCATGCGTACGCTGACCACTTTTCGCCTGGGGGGCCCTGCCGATTTTGTATTGCATGCGCAGAGCGAAGAAGAGGTGCGCCTTGGCGTAGAGGCCGCGCATACATTGGGGATTCAAGTATATGCCATCGGCAACGGCTCCAACCTGATCGTAAAGGACGGCGGCATCCGCGGCCTTGTGATTGTCATTGGCGAACGGATGGCGAAGGTGACGCGCGAGGGGACTCTTCTGATTGCGGAGGCAGGCATCCCCATGACAGACCTTGCATGGGAAGCGGTGCGCCACGGACTAATGGGGCTTGAGTGGGCCTGCGGCATCCCGGGGACGCTCGGCGGCGCATGCGCCATGAACGCGGGCGCATACGGCGGGGAGCTCAAACAGGTGATACAATCCGTGCGGTATCTCGAAGACGGCCGCATATTGGAAAAAGAAGTCTTAGGGGACGAGATGGGCTACCGCACAAGCGCCTACTGCGCGCCCGGGCGCGTGGTGCTGGGCGCGACCCTGCGCCTTACGGAAGACGATGGCGGCGCAGGCGCGCGGCAGGAGGACTATCTCAGGCGGCGCAGGGAAAAGCAGCCGCTGGAGTTTCCAAGCGCGGGCAGCGTATTTAAGCGCCCGCCGGGCTGCTTTGCTGGCGCGCTGATCGAAAGCGCGGGCTTAAAGGGCCTGCGCGTGGGCGGTGCTACGGTCAGCCCCAAGCATGCCGGGTTTATTGTAAACACCGGGAACGCCACCGCACACGATGTGCTCGAGCTCATCGAACAGGTCAAAGAGCGCGTAAAGAACGCGCATGGCATAGAGCTGCACTGCGAACCCAAGATTTGGGGAGAAGAGGAAAAAGGCTGATCGCGTGGCGCATCTTGCAAAAACAAGAAAGAAGGGATCCCGTATGCCGAACTTAACGCTGCTGATCGTCACCGGCCTTTCCGGCGCGGGCAAGTCCCTTGCGCTAAAACGTCTGGAGGACCTCGGCTTTTATTGTGTGGACAACCTCCCCGCAAGCTTGCTGCCCGCTTTTTTGGACCGTTGCGACGGCGCAAATCCGGTCATTACGCGCGCGGCGCTCGCAATCGACAGCCGCGAGAGCGCGTTTGGCGCGGACTGGGAGCGGATGCTCCAGCTACTTGCAGATTCCGGGGCGGATTACCGCATCCTGTTTCTGGACAGCCGGGACGATGTGCTCCAGCGCCGGTATGCGGAAACCCGCAGGCGGCATCCGCACGCGGCGGGCGGCGATATCGCTGCGGGCATCGCGCATGAGCGCGCGGTACTCCAGCCGCTCAAGGAGCGCGCGCACGCTGTGATTGATACAAGCGAATTAAAGCCCGTGGAGTTTTACGCACGGCTTGAAGAAGCGCTTGCACTCGAAGCGAAGGACGGCATGCTGCTGCTATTCATGAGCTTCGGCTATAAGCGCGGGATTCCGGTGGACGCGGATTTTGTATTGGACATGCGCTTCCTCCCCAACCCCTTTTATGAATGCGCGCTGCGCCCACTTTCGGGCCTTGACGCGCCGGTTAAGGACTATGTACTCCAAAACGAGGACACCAAACGGTTTTTGGACCGGTTTGAAGAGCTGCTGCGCGGTACGCTTCCGGGCTTTGCCGCGCAGGGCAAGCAGCGGCTGATGGTGGCGTTTGGCTGTACGGGCGGGCGGCACCGCTCTGTTGCCGCGGCAGAAGAGATGGCAAGCCGCTTTGGCGGCGCGCTTGCGGTGAAATGCTTCCACCGGGATATCGGCACGGAAGCGGCGGATATCCGCACGCGCTTTTCGGCGCAGGAGGGCAAGGGATGATCTACGCTGCCGCGACACATATCGGGCGCAGGCTCAAAAATGAGGACAGCCTCTATATTCCCAAAGGGCACGGCGGCATTCCGTTTGTGGCCGTTGCGGACGGCATGGGCGGTCATGCGGCGGGATACCGCGCAAGTACGCTCGCAATAGAGGCGATGGCGGAGGCGCTCGGAGGCTTTGAAGCCCCCGCGGGGGACGCCGTTCCGGCGCTGCGCGGTGCTGTCCGCGCTGCAAACAGCACCATTTACCGGCAGGCGCAAACGGAGCAGGGCTGCCGCGGCATGGGAACGACCCTCACGCTTGCGCTGCTGTATGAGCAGGAATACATCGCCGCAAATATCGGCGACAGCCGTCTGTATCAGTTTGACGGCGAAAGACTGATCCAGGTCACGCGGGATCACAGCCTGGTGGCGGTGCTGGTTGCAAGCGGCTCCATCACGCAGGAAGAGGCGGAACGCCACCCGCAGCGCAACATCATCACGAGAGCGCTTGGCACCTCCCCGCACGAGGATGCGGATTACTTTGCCAGGCAATGGCGGCGCGGCGATTTGCTGCTGCTGTGCTCGGACGGGTTATACGGCTGTGTGCCGAATGCCGTGCTGGAGCGCGTGCTCAAACAACGCATGCCGCTTGTACAGACAGCGGAGGCGTTCATTCAGCTTGCGCTTGATGCGGGCGGCACGGACAATATTACGGTCGTGCTTGCGCAGAACACGGGAGGTGACGCCGTATGATCGGGCGGGTGCTTTCCGGAAAATACAGAATCATCGAAAAAATCGGCACAGGCGGCATGGCGGATGTGTACAAGGCCGTGCAGGCGGGGACACTCCACCGCACCGTTGCCATCAAGGTACTAAAGGCGGAATTCCAGACGGACGCCGCGTTCCTCCGGCGCTTTGAACAGGAAGCGCAGGCGGTTTTAAACCTTTCCCATGAGCATATCGTCCGCTCCTATGACGTGGGCACAGAAGGGGACCTCCACTACATTGTGCTTGAATATGTGGATGGCAGCACCCTGAAGGATTGCATCCGCGCGCAGGGGCGGTTTTTGCCGCGCTCGGCCATCAACATTGCGGCGCAGGTGCTCGATGCGCTCTCCCACGCGCACGAGCAGGGCATCATCCACCGGGACGTCAAGCCCCAGAACGTCATTGTCAATTCCCGCGGGCACGCAAAGCTTGCGGACTTTGGCATTGCGCGCAACGCCGAAAGCTCCACCATCACCTATGCGGGCGCATCCGTCATGGGCTCCGTCCATTACATTTCTCCCGAACAGGCCAAGGGCAGGCAGGTAACGGAGGAAAGCGATATCTATTCCATGGGCGTCATGCTCTATGAAATGGTGACGGGCCGGCTGCCGTTTGAGGGCGAAAGCTCCGTCGCTATCGCGCTGAAGCATATCCAGGAGGACTTCGTTCCGCCCATTGTATTAAATAGTGCCCTGCCGCCGGCGCTCAACGATGTGATCATGAAGGCGGTCAGCAAGCAGCCTTATGACCGCTACCACAACGCAAAGGCAATGAAGCAGGATTTGCTGCGCGTGCTCCGTGAGCCCCAGGGAAATTTTGCGCGCCAGCCCGTAAAAGAAAAACCCAGGCCGCCGCAGGGCGGAAAACGCGCCAAGCACAAGCCCCGCTCTATCGTATGGCGGATTACGGCGGTGGCGATGATTTTATTGTTCCTATTCGGCATGATGCTGGTGATGGAGCGCACGGTGCTCCAGCGCACAAACGCCACTGCGACAGATTTTGTGCCCAATGTGGTGGGCAAGCCACAGGAGGAAGCCATCAGCACCCTGAAGTTAAGGGGCTATAAGGCGGAACTTCAGGAGGCGGAAAGCGACGAGTACCCGAGCGGCGTGGTCATGAACCAGCAGCCGCAGAACGGCACGGAATTAAAAAGCGGCAGCACCGTCATCCTTACGGTGAGCGCAGGCGAGGCGATGCCGCTGGTGCCCGACGTCCGGGGCATGACGCTTTCACAGGCGGAGGTCGCCCTGCGGGACGCGGGGCTTTTGCCCGGCATCCCGGAATACCGTATTTCGGATGCCAAGGTGGGCACGGTGTTTGGGCAGGACCCGATGCCGGATACGTCTGCACTCCCCGGCGATGAAGTGCAGCTGTTCGTTTCGGGAGAGCCCAGCCACAGCATCGAGGTGCCGACGGTTACCGAGCTTCCGCTCACGGAGGCGTTAAAGCTGCTCCATGAGCGCGGCTTCCGCGCGTTCCGGGTACGGCTGACGGACCTTGAGAACATCTCCTCGGATCA
>JAEYLA010000225.1 GCA_023461495.1 Bacillota bacterium
GCCGGGGACGTACGGGGTCTTTTTGGCCGCTCGTTCTCATACACTGCCAGGAGGAAGGAGGTGACGCATGTGGGCCATGACAAAGATCGGTTTGTCTCTTTTTCCGATCTCAAGTGCAAGGATGTCATCAACGTCTGCGACGGCGCGCGCCTGGGGCGCATCTGCGATATTGAGCTTGAAATCTGCGATTGCAACGACGCCCGCATGACCGCCATTATCCTGCCCGGCCCATGCCGGTTTTTCGGCATCATCCGCAGCGATGAAGAGCTTGTTATCTCCTGCCGGTGCATTACAAAAATCGGCGACGACGTTATCCTTGTGGACCTGCCGCCCAAGGGATAAGCAAAATGCCTATACGCAGCCGGGTACGTGTGCTATACTCAACTTGCAGCAATGAAATTGCTGTAAAAAACATGCGCATGGAGGAACCCGTATGAAATGCCGGTACTGCGCCTGCCTGGAAAGCAAAGTCATAGACAGCCGCCCCACCGACGATGGCTCCGCCATCCGCCGCCGCCGCGAATGTATCGGCTGCGGCAAGCGTTTTACCACCTATGAAAAGATCGAGGAGCTCCCCATCATGGTCGTCAAAAAAGATGGCCGCAGGGAACCTTTTGACAGCGCGAAGATCATGACCGGCATCCGCCGCGCATGCCAGAAGCGCCCTGTTTCCGCCGCCGCACAGGACAAGCTGGTGGAGGATGTGGTGCGCGAGGTATTTAATACTTTGGAGCAGGAAATCCCTACCGACCGCATCGGCGAGCTTGTGATGCAGCGTCTCAAGGAGCTTGACGAGGTGGCCTACGTCCGCTTTGCCTCCGTCTACCGCCAGTTTAAGGATATCAACACATTCATGCAGGAGCTGGAGCTGCTGCTCAGGGAGAAATAGCCTTGGAACCAATCGCAAGCCTTCTTCAACGGATTCAACGAAATCACGCATACCGCGAGCAAAACGGCGTCGGCTTTTTTACGCTGCCCGCCTTTACGGATACCGGCCTTGTCCGCCACGGGCTTTCCTCCCGCACGGGCGGGGTAAGCAAGCCCCCTTACGCTACGCTCAACCTGAGCTTTACGCGGCCAGACGAACGCCATGAGACGGTAATGGAAAACTACCGCCTGTTTGCGGATGCGGCAAACATCGCCTGGGAAAGCATGGTGATGGACAGCTTTGAGCACGGCACCACCGTGTTTAGGGTAGACGCTTCCCACGCGGGCATGGGGTATCTTCGCGATCCTCTGCCCCCCTGCGACGGGCTCATTACGAATGACCCGCGTATCGCGCTTATCACCGGCCATGCGGATTGCCTGCCGCTTTACCTGCTTGACCCAATCAGCAAGTGCATCGGCCTTGCACACGCAGGCTGGAAGGGCACGCTTGGAAAGATCGGCCTTATCATGGCGCGGCTGATGGAAACAGAATACGGCGCGGAGCCCGCGCATATGCTTGCAGGCGTAGGCCCGGGCATCTGCGCGCATTGCTTTGAAGTGGACGAAGATTTGGGCAGGCGGTTTCAGGAGGGCTTCCCCGGCGTTCCCCGCGTATTGCCCGGAAAACCCGGTAAGGCGCAGATCGACCTTCCGCTTGCTGCGGCAGCGCAGTTTTTAGAGGCAGGCATCCATCCCGAAAACATTACTTTGGTGGACGTCTGCACCTATGAAGACCCTGCACGCCTGTATTCCCACCGCCGGGACCAGGGCCAGACAGGCGGCATGGCCGCGTTTTTGCAGTTGCTCCCACCTTCGGATGACGCATTTTTGCATATTCCGTCCCATCCTGCTAACGTTTAAGCGAGGTATTTTATGGATATCGGCATCATCGGCGGCGCGGACGGCCCCACCTCCATATTGGTTGCAGGGCCGGGGATTGATCTGGTTCCGTTTGCCATTGCAGCGGCGGTATTGTTTACCGGGCTTGTCGTATACGCCATACAGCGCAAGCGCTCAAAAAAGTGACATTTGCCCGGGCGGCTGCATGTTTTCAGGTGAACGCAGTTCGCCCCACCTTGCACACAAGCGGGGCATCTTCTCCGCCATTGGTATTGTGTACCGAACTGGGGAAAACAGCTGTATGACAATTAAAAAGGTTGCCGCATAGAGAATGTGCAGCAACCCTTTTTGTTACTGATGTTAGATGTTACACGGCGAGATTTTTCAAATACCCCAGCACAATCGCCTTGGACTTCTCCGCGGCGCGCTCTACAAACTCCAGATATTCCATGTGCGCGCCGTCGTCTTCCCCATCGGAAATGGCCCGCACCACGCAAAACGGCACTTCATTGATAAAGCAAACTTGTCCGATGCTGCCTCCCTCCATCTCGTTTGCAAGGGCGGAAAATTGCTGCCGGATGTTTGCCGCCTCCACCCTGCTGCTGATAAAGCGGTCTCCCGTTGCGATGGTTCCCCGGTGCACGGCTGTATCCGGCAGCGCCTGCGCCGCCCGGTAGAGGCCGTCCGCAAGCGCGGCCCCGCTTGGGAACGAAACGCGGTTGACGCCTGAAACGAAACCGATGGGATCACCCACCGCCGTTGTGTCCACATCGTACTGCACCACATCGTCCGCTATGACGATGTCCAATACGCCAACACCCTTTACAAGGCCGCCTGCAACGCCGGTGTTGATGATGGCGGCAGGCCGATATTGTAAAATCATGCTCTGCGTACACATAGCGGCGTTCACCTTGCCTACGCCGCTCTTTGCAAGCACCACGTCCTGCCCATATAGCTTCCCGCGATAGTATGTGATGCCGCTGATCGTCTCTTGCGTTTGTTCTGTGAGCGCATGCCGGAGGCCGTCCACCTCCACGGCCATCGCGCCGATAATGCCGATACTGCTCTGTTGCAATCCCGTTATCTCCTTTGTTCCCGCGTTAGTCCGGATACCGCATGCGTTCCGGCGTGATGTACTCTAACACCTCCAGGTACCGTTTGGCATGGTACCGGGCCATAGGAAGGTTCATATCGAGATAATTGCCGCAGTCCTTTGCACAAGCGCCGGGAATTTCGCCCGTAAATCCGGCGATGAACAACAGCATGCCTTTTAACAGCTCCAGAATGTCCTGCGGCTCCAGTTCACCCTTTAGAATCAGGTAAAACCCAGTCCGGCAGCCCATGGGTCCGAAATAGATGATCCGGTCTCCCCATACGGCGTCGTTGCGCAAATAGGTCGCCGCCAGATGCTCAATGGCGTGCATGGGCGCGGTATCCAATACCGGCTCCATATTCGGCTGCGTAAAACGCAGGTCGAACGTGGTGAGCGCATCCTCTTTTAAAGAATCCCGCCGGGAGACATATACGCCGGGCAGCAACCTTAAATGGTCTACCGTAAAACTCGCAATCTTTTTCATGTGCAAAGAACCTCCGTGCTGATTGCACCATTATACCATGAAGCGCAGCAGATATGGTATCATTCGCGCATGTGCGTTTGGCCATGCGCTGTGTTCCGCAATTTTATTACGTCTGCGCGTTCATCCACGCGTTGAGCTCCGCAACAATGCGGTCCCGTTCCTCCCGCTTGCCATTGCCTGCGTCATAGCGGATGCCGGGGCCGATCGTGAGTGCGCGCTTGCTTTTGTTTGCATAGACGGGATAAAACGTCGTGCTGTTGCCGGTACGCTTATAATACTCCGCGCCGATGGACGCAAAGCCGGAGTAAAAATCCGATACGCCCTGCTGCTTATAGTTTTTCTCGCCGGGATTCTCAGGAAACAGCAGGATGTTGTCTTCATATTCCATGGCGTCCACCGTCAGGCGCATGGTGCTTACAACCTCTCGCGCGTTGCCCCGGTAGACGGGGATGGGGTCAAGCGATTGCAGGATGAACAGAACGATAGGCGCGATCCACTGCGGCAGGTGCTCCCGCATGCGCTTGGACAGGAAATGGAACACATTGTTCACGCCGTTTTTCAGCTGCTCCGCAACGATCTCCCTGTCCAGCATGCCCGATATAATCCAGGAGCGGAAATAAAACGGCAGATGCAGGTTAGTAATAAGCGGCCCGTAAATCTCCAGATGATTGGCCACGAACACCACCGGCCCGTGTTCCGTATCCACCTGTTCTTTTCCGATCACGCGGCAGGGCATCAGCGGCCGTATCACGGCACGCAGAATGT
>JAEYLA010000226.1 GCA_023461495.1 Bacillota bacterium
GAAGCCATGATATCGCGGAAACGCTTTAAGATTGACATAGTATGGACCTCCCGGCTTTTTCTATATTATATAAGAACTATTAGGGAAATTAAATCGTTTATACGATTGAAAATGCAAAGTATTTATAAATTATTGCAGCACTTGCGCGCGTGGCGGGAAATCGGGCGACCGGAAAGCAAAATCGGTATGGAAAATCGAACGCGCAAAACTGCAAAAAGGTATTGAATAATTATTCACGATAATGTATAATTATTGCATCATTAAGCACACAGGAGGCGTAACCATGGCAAAGGAAAAGATTGCCCTTGCATATTCGGGCGGACTGGATACTTCCGTTATCATTCCCTGGCTCAAAGAGCATTATGATTGCGAAGTGATCGCGGTGGCGGTGGACGTCGGCCAGGGCGAGGAACTAAGCCCGCTCTATGAAAAAGCTATTAAGACGGGTGCTAGTAAAATCTACATTGAGGACGTTACAGAGGAATATGTGCGGGATTTCGTATTCCCCACCCTCAAAGCCGGCGCAAAGTATGAGAATAAATACTTGTTGGGCACCTCCACAGCCCGCCCCGTGATTGCGAAGAAGCTCGTGGAGATCGCAAAGAAAGAGGGCTGCACGGCCGTTTCCCACGGAGCGACCGGCAAGGGCAACGATCAGGTGCGCTTTGAGCTGACTATCAAGGCCCTTGCACCCGAGCTCAAGATCATCGCCCCTTGGCGCATCTGGGATTTGAAGGGGCGCAGCGAGGAAATCGCCTACGCCAAGGAAAAGAACATCCCCCTGCAGTTCCGCGCCGAAGAATCCTACAGCATGGACCGCAACATCTGGCACCTTTCCCATGAAGGGCTTGATCTTGAGGACCCATGGAACGAGCCCAAGAACAGCCTGTATCTCATCGACACAGCGCCCGAGCTGGCACCCGATGAGCCGGATTATATCGAGATTGGCTTTGAAAAGGGGATTCCCGTTTCCGTCAACGGCGAAAAGTTCGATCCCGTCGCGCTTGTGACGAAGTGCAATGAGCTTGGCGCAAAGCACGGCATCGGCATCGACGATATGGTGGAAAACCGCCTCGTCGGCATCAAGTGCCGTGGCGTCTACGAAAATCCAGGCGGAACCATCCTTTATGATGCGCTGCAGCAGCTCGAGTACCTCACGCTCGACCGCGACACCATGCACTATAAGCAGCAGATGGGCACCAAGTATTCCGAGCTTGTTTACGACGGCAAGTGGTATACGCCGCTCAGACAGTCCATGGACGCCATGGTGGACGTCATGCAGGAAAACACCACCGGTGTGTCGCGCCTGAAGCTCTACAAGGGCAAGACCTACCATGCTGGCGTCAAGAGCCCGTATAGCCTCTACAACCCCGAGCTTGCGACGTTCGAAAAGGAAGAGATCTACAACCAGAAGGACGCGGAGGGCTTTATCAACCTGTTCGGCCTGCCGCTCAAGGTGCGCGCGCTGATGGAGCAGGCGAATAAGAAGTAAATAGGGAACGATGGGGGCGTTGCCCCCATACCCCCTGCCAAAGGAACACGTCCCTTTGGAATCCCAAATTCGAAGCCGCCCAATTTGGCGGCTTCGGGAAGGGGTTCTTAGGGGCGTTACGCTCCTAAGGCGGAGCCTCCAAATGACTCCGCACAGCCACTTTTTTGTACAGCAGGAAACGAGGTGCACCAAAATGCAGCAACACAACGACAAGCTCTGGGGGGGGAGATTCCAGAAAGCTGCGGACGCAGCTATGGAAGATTTCCATTCCTCCATCTCGGTAGACAGCCGCATGGCGCGGGAGGATATCCTGGGTTCTATGGCCCATGCTAAAATGCTTAAGGCGCGGGGGATCATCCCGGCGGCGGACGCGGATAAAATCGTGGGAGGGTTGACCGGGCTGCTTGCCGATTACGAGGCGGGGAAGCTCCAGTTCTCCAAATCCGCGGAGGATGTGCATATGAACATGGAGGTGCTGCTGACCGAGCGCATCGGCGAGGCGGGCAAGCGCCTGCATACGGGGCGCAGCCGCAACGACCAGGTGGCGCTCGATTGCAGGATGTACATGCTGCAGGGCACGGATGTGACGATCAGTAACCTTGTGGCACTCGAACAGGCGCTGCTCAAGACGGCAGGCGCGCATACGGGCACAGTGATGCCCGGCTACACACACATGCAGAAGGCGCAGCCCATCACACTTTCGCACCACCTGATGGCGTATTTTGAAATGTTCCGCAGGGATATGGAGCGGCTTTCTGACTGCAAAAAGCGCATGGATTACATGCCGCTTGGCGCGGGCGCGCTTGCGGGGAGCACATATCCGCTTGACCGGGAGTTGGTCAAACGAGAACTTGGGTTTGCGCACATCACGCGCAACAGCCTGGATGCTGTGAGCGACCGGGACTTCTGCATCGAGTACGCCGCGTGCGCCTCGATCATCATGATGCACCTCTCGCGCTTTTGTGAAGAACTGATTTTGTGGAGCACGGATGAATTCCGCTTTGTGGAGATGGACGACGCGTATTCGACCGGATCTTCCATTATGCCGCAGAAAAAGAATCCGGATGCGGCGGAGCTGATCCGCGGCAAGACCGGGCGCGTGTACGGGGATCTGACGGCGCTCCTGACCATGATGAAGGGCCTGCCGCTTGCGTACAACAAGGATATGCAGGAGGATAAGGAGGCCGTGTTCGACGCGCTTGATACCGTGAACGGCTGCCTTCTGATCTTCACGCGCATGTTTGAGACATTGAA
>JAEYLA010000227.1 GCA_023461495.1 Bacillota bacterium
AATTTAAAGTGGTATCCCCCTTTGAACCGCAGGGCGACCAGCCGCAGGCGATCGATACGCTTGCGCAGGGCGTGGAACGGGGGGACAGGCTGCAGGTGCTTTTAGGCGTCACAGGCAGCGGAAAAACATTCACCATGGCAAAGGTGGTCGAGCGTGTGCAGCGGCCTACGCTCGTATTGGCGCACAACAAAACGCTTGCGGCGCAGCTCTGTTCCGAGTTTAAGGAGTTCTTTCCCGACAGCGCCGTGGAATACTTTGTCAGCTACTATGATTATTATCAGCCGGAGGCGTACATCGCCTCCTCGGATACCTATATCGAAAAGGTCTCCACCGTCAACGAGGAAATCGACAAGCTGCGGCACAGCGCGACCTGCGCGCTCAACGAGCGGCGGGATGTGATCATTGTCGCGTCCGTTTCCTGTATTTATGCGCTGGGCGATCCGGAGGAGTACATGCGCCTCTCCATATCCTTAAGAAAAGGTATGGAGATCGGGCGGGACGAGGTTATGCGAAAGCTTGTGGACATCCAGTACCAGCGCAATGACTTTGATTTTGCGCGCGGTACGTTCCGCGCGCGCGGGGATGTGCTCGAAATATTCCCGATGAACTGGTCCGAAAAGGCGCTGCGGGTGGAGTTCTTTGGCGACGAGATCGAGCGCATCAGCGAGGTGAACGTGGTCACGGGCGAGATGCTGATAGACCGCGCGCATGTCGCGATCTTCCCGGCCTCCCACTATGCGACAAGCCGGGATAAATTAAACGCCGCCATGCAGGAAATTGAGGACGATATGTACGCCCGCGTACGGGAATTAAAGGCGCAGGACAAGCTGGTGGAAGCGCAGCGCCTGGAGCAGCGGACGCTGTATGATTTGGAAATGATGCGGGAGCTTGGCTATTGCAGCGGTATTGAAAACTACTCCCGCTATTTTGACGGGCGCACGCCCGGCCAGCCGCCCTTTACGCTGCTTGATTACTTCCCCAACGACTTTTTATTGTTTGTGGATGAAAGCCATGTCACGCTGCCGCAGGCGCGGGGCATGTACAGGGGGGACCGCGCGCGCAAGGAAAACCTGGTGCAGTACGGCTTCCGCATTCCGTCCGCGTACGACAACCGCCCCCTGAAGTTTGAGGAGTTTGAGGACCGCATCAATCAGGTGGTGTGCGTTTCCGCAACGCCGGGGAATTATGAAATGGGGCTCACCACGCAGGTGGCGGAGCAGATCATCCGCCCGACCGGCCTGATAGATCCGGAAATCTCCATCCGTCCCGTCAAGGGCCAGGTGGACGATATCCTGGGCGAGGTCAAGCAGGTCGCCGCAAAGGGCTTCCGTACGCTCATTACCACGCTCACCAAGCGTATGGCGGAGAACCTGACGGAGTATCTGGACGGCATGGGCATCCGGGTGCGATATATGCACAGCGATATTGAGACCATTGAGCGCATGGAGATCATCCGTGATCTCAGGCTTGGGGAGTTCGATGTGCTCGTCGGCATCAACCTGCTGCGTGAAGGGCTGGATTTGCCGGAGGTTGGCTTAGTCTGCATTCTTGACGCGGATAAGGAGGGCTTCCTCCGGTCGGATACCTCGCTCATACAGACCATCGGCCGCGCGGCGCGCAATGTGGAGGGCAGGGTCATCCTGTATGCGGACGTCATCACACCGTCCATGCAGCGCGCGATGGATGAAACAGAACGCCGCCGCGCCAAGCAGCAGGCGTATAATGAGGAGCATGGCATTACGCCAAAGAGCATCACAAAAGCGATCCATAACGTGCTTGAGATATCTAGAAAGGTCAAGGATGCGGCAGGCGCGCTCTCGCCCGAGGACAGGGAGAAGCGTATCTCTATCCTCACCCAGCAGATGCGCGAGGCTGCGGCGGCGCTGGAGTTTGAGGCCGCGGCAAAGCTCAGGGATGAGCTGCGCTCTTTGCAGGGGGAAACGGCGCTTGCGCCGAGCAAACCCGCACCCGGCACCGTGGGCAGCAAAAAGCCCGCACGGGGCAGGACGCGCAAGTAAACGGCATACAACCGGAAAACCGGTCAAATATTGATAAAAGGGAAATTGGTTTTACACATGCACGATTCGATTGTCATCAAAGGGGCACGGGAGCACAACCTCAAGAATGTGACGCTCACGCTGCCCAGAAACAAGCTGATTGTTATGACGGGGCTTTCCGGCTCAGGAAAGTCCTCGTTGGCGTTTGATACCATTTACGCGGAAGGGCAGCGGCGATATGTGGAAAGCCTGTCCGCTTATGCGCGTCAGTTCCTTGGGCAGATGGAAAAGCCGGATGTGGATTCCATAGAAGGGCTTTCTCCCGCCATCTCCATTGATCAGAAGAGCACCAGCCACAATCCGAGATCTACAGTAGGCACGGTAACGGAAATACACGATTACCTGCGCCTGCTCTATGCGCGGTGCGGCATCCCGCATTGCCCAAGCTGCGGCAAGCCCATCTCCCGCCAGTCGATCGACCAGGTGGTGGATCAGGTGCTTTCCCTGCCGGAGGGCACACGCATCCAAATCATGGCCCCGTGCGTGCGCGGCAGGAAGGGCGAGCACCAGAAATTACTCGATCAGCTGCGCAAGGACGGGTATGTCCGCGTGCGGGTGGACGGCACACAATATGACATTGGCGACGTCCCGGCGCTCGATAAGAAATTCAAGCATACTATAGAGGCGATCGTAGACCGCCTTGTCATCAAGCCCGGCATTGAAAGCCGCCTGACGGACAGCATTGAAACCGCGTTTGCGCTTGCGGGCAATCTGGCGCTTGTGGATATCATTGACGGCGAGCCCATGCTGTTTTCCCAAAACTATGCGTGCCCGGATTGCGGCATCAGTATGGAGGAGCTTTCCCCGCGCATGTTCTCCTTCAACAACCCCTTTGGCGCCTGTCCCACATGCACGGGGCTTGGGACGCTGCTAAAGATAGACCCGGAGCTTGTCATACCCGACCCTTCGCTTTCGCTTGAGCAGGGCGCGATCAGTGTAACGGGCTGGCACAGCGATGCGCACGAAAGCATCGCGTACATGTACTTTAAGGCGCTTTCGGAAGCGTATGGCTTTTCGCTGCATACGCCGGTCAAGGACCTGCCCCAAAAGGCGCGTAACGCCATCCTGTATGGCACCGGCAAGGAAAAGCTGCACATCATATACTCCAAGGAGTATGGCTCCGGCTCGTTCGACGCGCCGTTTGAGGGCATCATCAACAACCTTGAGCGCCGCTATAAAGAAACGCAGAGCGATTATTCCAAGCAGGAGATCGAAGCGTTTATGGCGAACACGCTTTGCCCGGATTGCCACGGCAAGCGCCTGAAGCCGGAAAGCCTCGCGGTGACGGTGGGGGAGAAGAACATATCGGATTTGAGCGAGGCTACTGTATTGGAGGCGCGCACGTTTTTGGACAGCCTTTCGCTTTCAAGCTCCAACCAGATCATCGCCTCGCAGATTTTGAAAGAGATCGACGCGCGCCTTGGCTTCCTGGTGGATGTGGGCTTAGACTATCTCACGCTTTCGCGCGGGGCCAGCACGCTTTCGGGCGGGGAGGCGCAGCGCATCCGGCTTGCAACACAGATCGGTTCCGGCCTTGTGGGCGTATTGTACATTCTTGACGAGCCGAGCATCGGCCTGCACCAGCGGGACAACGCCAGGCTTCTTACCACGTTGAAGCACATGCGCGATATCGGAAACACCCTTATCGTCGTCGAACACGACGAGGAAACGATGATGGAGGCCGACTATCTTGTGGACATCGGCCCCGGCGCCGGCGAGCATGGCGGGCATATTGTGGCGGCGGGCGAGGTCAGGGAAGTGATGGCGTGCGAGGCATCCGTCACCGGCCAGTTCTTAAGGGGCACGCGCAGCATCCCCGTGCCGGAAAAACGCCGCCCGCTCAACGGAAAATGGCTGCATGTCAAAGGGGCGCGCGCGCATAACCTCAAAGGGATCGATGTGGACATCCCGCTCGGCGTGTTCAGCTGCGTGACAGGCGTTTCCGGCTCGGGCAAATCGAGCCTTGTCAATGAGCTGGTGAAAAAGACCCTGCTGCGCGATCTCAACCGCGCGCGGGTGCGCCCCGGCGATTGCGACGGCATCACGGGCATCGAGCATCTTGATAAGATCATCGATATCGATCAAAGCCCCATTGGACGTACGCCAAGGAGCAACCCGGCCACCTATACGGGCCTGTTTGACCTGGTGCGTGAGGTGTTCGCCATGACGCCGGATGCAAAGCTCAGGGGATACACGAACGGCAGGTTCAGCTTTAACGTCAAGGGTGGGCGCTGCGAGGCGTGCAACGGCGATGGCATCCTGAAAATCGAAATGCACTTTTTACCGGACGTCTATGTCCCCTGCGAGGTTTGCGGCGGCAAGCGCTACAACCGTGAGACGCTGGAGGTCCGGTACAAGGGCAAATCCATTTACGATGTGCTGGAAATGACGGTGGAGGAGGCGCTTTCGTTCTTTTCGCCCATTCCCCGCATTGCAAAAAAACTGCAGACGCTTTATGATGTAGGGCTATCCTATGTCAAGCTCGGGCAGCCGTCTACACAGCTTTCCGGCGGCGAGGCGCAGCGCGTCAAGCTTGCGACGGAGCTTTCAAGAAGGGATACCGGGCGGACGCTCTATGTGCTCGACGAACCCACAACGGGGCTGCATATGGCGGACGTGGAGCGGTTGTTGGAGATTTTGCAGCGCCTGTGCGAGAGCGGAAGTTCCGTATTGGTGATTGAACATAATCTTGATGTCATCAAGACGGCGGATTATATTATAGATATGGGTCCGGAGGGAGGAGACCGCGGCGGCTGTGTCATTGCCAGCGGTTCCCCCGAGGAAGTCGCCCGGGCGGAAGGAAGCTATACGGGGCAGTACCTCTCGCGCGTGCTGCACCGGTAGGGCAAGTATCCGCCCCAACTCTATTTTGAAAAGATCGGGGGTATGCGTATGGCATTTACCATGGAACGGTGGCATTCCGCCGTTGGTCAGCGGTTTGCGGTACGGAAATACAAGGCGGAGCCGGATGAAAAGGAAATGGACGAACTATACCGGCAGGCGGAGCAGCTTTCCGCACGGGGCGTCCGCATCCTCATCGGCCATGAACCCAAGGTATTTGCACCCATACTGTTCGGGGCCGGGCGCATCAAGGGTACGGGCTGGTTTGCGGCATTCGTACAGGATGCGGAGGCGGACGACCGGACGGTCGGCTACCTTGGCGAGGCGTTCGTGCTCGAAGCGACGGCAATGGGTTTTGGCACCTGCTGGCTTGGCATGTACAACAAAAAGGCTGCGGCCGCTGCGCTAGAACTAAAGCCCGGCGAGGAACTGACCTGCATCACGCCGCTTGGCGAGGCCGCTGAAAACTATGCCGCGCGCCCCAGAAGAGCGCTTGATAAGCTGACAGGCATGACCCAGGAAGAACTGCAGATGCTGCCGGAGTGGCAGCAGCGCGCGCTTGAATGCGCGCGGCTTGCGCCTTCCGCCGTCAACGGCCAGCCCTGGCAGTATATTGTAGAGGGCGAGAATATCCGCGTGCGCAACACCGGCAACAACTACGGCTATGGCATGATCGACTGCGGCATTACCATGCTGCATCTGGAGCTTGGCGCAGCCCATGGCGGCGTTGCGGGCGAGTGGAGCTTTGAAGCGGATGACGCCATATTTACCCCGACCTCGTATGAGAATTAAGCGCCTTTTGGCGCTTTTCTTGCTTTTTTGATTCCACAGCACGAAAGGGGACAGCAATGGAACTGTTGCGCGCGCTTGCCGAACTTCGCACGCCGTTTTGGGATGCCGTGATGGGCGCTCTGACCTATCTCGGGGATGAAACGGTATTCATGGCTGCAGGGCTCATTGTAATCTGGTGTATCGATAAAAAATGGGGCTTCCGCCTGTTCTATATGGGGCTCTTAGGCACGGCGCTCAACCAGCTGCTCAAGGCCATCTTCCTGTTGCCGCGCCCGTGGGTGCAGGACCCGGCGTTCTCCATTGTGGAGGCCGCGCGGGAGGGGGCAACAGGGTATTCCTTCCCCAGCGGACATACGCAAAGCGCGGTCATGCTGTTTGGAGGCATTGCCATGTGGCGCAAAAAAAGATGGGTCACGGTGATGGCCGTTGCCGTCATCCTCATAACGGCGTTTTCCAGAATGTATCTTGGCGTGCATACACCGCTTGACGTCGGCGTTTCCCTGGGCGCGGGCATATTGATGCTCGTGCTGATGCATTACGCGTTCCGCTATGCGGACAGCGGCAGGCGCGCCGTCTATATATTGGGAGGTGCCGGCATGCTGTTTGCGGCAGCCG
Organism: Bacillota bacterium; assembly: GCA_023461495.1. Classification (GTDB taxonomy): domain Bacteria; phylum Bacillota; class Clostridia; order Christensenellales; family CAG-138; genus JAEYLA01. Next base: position 6,306 of record JAEYLA010000227.1, read on the forward strand.
TGATTCTGTATCTGCTCCTTGCGCCAATCACCCCGGCCAATGTGGACGAATTTGACGCGCACGGCAGGGAAAGCGTATGGTCCCTTGTCGGGGCAATGCTGGGGCTGTTGTGCATCTGGTGGATCGACGACAAGTATCTCCAGTTTCCGGTAAAGGCGGTGTGGTGGGCGCAGGCAATCAAATGCTTGGGCGGCCTTGCGCTTTTGATGGCGGTGCGCGTCGTATTGAAAGCGCCGCTCAACGCGCTGTTTGCGGGGGATGCCGCGGCGAATGGCTTGCGGTATTTGATCATGACATTGGCCGGCGGGGCGGTCTGGCCAATGACGTTCCGCTTCTTTTCCCGGCTGGGCAGCCGGAGGAAGCCTTAATGGGCTGCCTGCCTTTAAACTGGAAACAGGTGCAGAAAAGCGGGGCGCCGGGGGGGGGGCGCGCTTTCGTCATGCATTGGCGGTATTCACGCTATAACCCGCTATGGTCTTTCCTTCGCTGCAGCGGATAAATGGACAGGTTGCCGTTGCAGACATAGGCAAGCGCGCATACCACAACAAAATAGGGCAGGTAGGAAAAGCCGAACACCTCCGCGCCGATGAGCATTGGGGTGATGAAGGTGTTTGTCGCGCTTCCAAATACGGCGGCATACCCAAGGGCGGCGGCAAAAGGGGCGGGAATGCCAAGCAAAGCGGCAAGCGCCACGCCCAGCGATGCGCCGATGGAAAAGAGCGGCGTTACCTCCCCGCCCTGAAAGCCCGCGGACAGGGTGACGGCGGTAAACAGGAATTTCAACGCAAAATCCCAAGGAAAAATCCCGGCATCAAAGCTCATGGAAATCAGGTTCGTCCCAAGGCCGGAGTAGCGGCCGTTCCAGAAAAGCAGGGAAAGGCCGCCGATTGCGGTGCCGATCACAAGGATGCGCAGAAGGGGATTGTGCAGCTTGCCGGAGAGCCACTTCTTTGTTTTGTGCAGGCATAGGGAAAACAAGCCGCCCGCGGCCCCGAACGCTGCGCCAAGGAGAAGCAACTGCAATACGAGCATCCACGAAAAGGAAATGCCCGCATTGAGTGCGAAACTGAATTTCTCCAGCCCAAACAGGTTTGACGTATAGCTCGCGGCGAATGAGGCCACCAATGCGGGAAGAAGCGCCTCGTGCTCCAGAAGCCCCACAGTAAGCACCTCAAGGGCGAAAAAGGTGGCGGCGATTGGGGTCTGGAACAGCCCCGCAAAGCCTGCCGCCATGCCGGTGACCAGCAGGAGCTTTCTTGCATTGCGGATCGGCAGGCGTTTGCCTAGGGAATGCGCAATCGTTCCGCCGATCTGGATGGCAACGCCCTCCCTGCCAGCACTGCCGCCAAACAGATGTGTCAGCCATGTCCCGGCGATGCTAAACGGAACCAAACGAAGCGGGATATCCGCCGCCGCGCCATGCCCGGCCTCAAAGATCAGGGACATGCCCTTTCCGCTTTGTCCGCCGAACCTCCGGTAGCACCATACGATGCCTGCGCCGACAACACCTAAGAACGGCAAAAACCAGCCCGCGTGCTCCATCTGGATATCCGTAACGGCAAGCAGTACCCGTCCGAACACGGCGCAGATTGCACCCACAAGTACGCCGAGCGGAAGGGCAATTAACAAAAGAACGATCACGTCCCGGTACGCGGCAAGCGTGTTTTTCAATTTCTTTCCCAACACAATTCCTCCAAAGCGCAACTTCAATAAGTGAGCCGCATGACAATAAAAAAGCCGATGCTTCTGCTTTCTAAAACAGAAGTCATCAGCTTACAAGCGGTTCCGGCACTGCCGTGGGAGAACTTCATTCCCGCGCCATTATAGCACGGACAAGCGTGCCCTTCAAGAAGATCCTGTCGCGGCATACGCTTTTATGTGCAGACTACAATCATGCTGCGGTATGTACTTTTATGGCAGCAGCCCCCAACCCTTTGTCAATGCGCGGGTGGGAAGGTAGCCATGCGTGCCCCAGACGTTCACTTCCGCATAACCTTCCGGGCCATAGGAAAGCACCTGTGCGGTGGTGTTGGTAGGCACTTTAAACAGCCGCGTCTTGCTATCCCCCGGCACGGCCATAAGGTAAGTGGTGTATTTTAAAATATCCGCATCGGGCGTTGATTCCATCACGCCTTGCTCAAACGTCAGGTAGGCGGTTTTGATGTAGCCTTCCCGTTTTTTATATTTGACTTTGCACCACGGGTCGCCCGGCTGCAGCACCTCTACGGCGGTATCAACCGGCAGCTTTGCGATCCTGCGGTCATTGGAGCCGTTGCCGGTGCGAAGGTCCGCATCGTCAAGGACGGTCCATGCGGTCAGGTTGGGGAGCTCTTCCTCATCGTAGATGCCCTTTTGCATGGCGTCATAGTCATGAAAGGACAATTTGGAGCGCAGCGCGCGTTTGAGCGAAGAATTGGGCTTTTCCGTTGTGGACACATTGATGACGGTGCCGGGGCAGGCGTAATAATACAGCCATTTGGCGTCCTCCACATACAGGCGCACGCAGCCGTGGGAGACGTTTTGCCCTAGGTGGCGGTATGGGTAGGATTGCAGCGCGTTCACGCTGCGGCGGGAAAACATGATGGAGTGAAAATAAACGCTCTCTACAATCTGCGTCCAGTACCGCGCATATTCGCCCGAAAAGTTTGCAAATTTTCCAAACCGCTCCCGTCCACCGATTTTCCAGATGCCGCGCGGCGTGGGGGTTGGGACGTCCTCCGGATCCTCCGGGTCTGTTTCCGTACGCCCGGTGGAGCATAAAAAACGCCGTACAATGCGGGTGTAGTCTCCGGCATTGTCCTTTTCATAAACGGTGACGATCTGGTTAACGGTGTCAAGCAGGATATAGTATTTTTCCGGATCCGTATTTTTGAGTTCGTCTCTTGCCACAGCATTTTTTGGCACGGCAAAAAGTATAATCAGCAACAAACAGAGTATGGCAAAACGAAATTTCACGCGCTGCTCCTTTCGGGGCGGCTTTTTATCGTTTTTAAAGCGGATGTCGCATACGGCCGCCTGAAAACCGGTTTTTGGTGCGGTTATCCCCGTACCAAAATTGGTATGCTAACGGTATGCGTCCTAGAAGAAAGAACAACGCCATACGCCTGATTGCTTTTTTACTGCTGCTGCCGCTTTGCGCCTGTTCGCAG
>JAEYLA010000228.1 GCA_023461495.1 Bacillota bacterium
GACGCCGCTGTCTCCGGCTGCTCCAGCGCGCGCAAAAGCTCATCCGCTTCCTCAACCGTGATGTGCCCTTCTTTGAGCAGGTTCAAAATACGTGTCCGATCTGTTGCTTCCATATTATCCTTCTCCCTTCAATTGCGCCAATAATGTTGCTGCCTCCCGGGCAGTGATTTCTTTTTTCTCCAATTGGTCCAATACATCCGATACCTTTCGCGTCTCTTCTTTTTGTACGCCCATATCCGGGTATAGCGTGCGCAGCAGTTCGTCTAAAAGGCCTTTTACCGTTGGATAGGAAATGCCGAGCGTGCGCTCCACATCCTTGATATTTCCTCTGGATTTTAAAAATGTCTCTAGGAACATCTGCTGCTTTTCATCCAGCGCGCAATACTTGCACGGTACAAAACTGCCGGAAAGCTCCGTCTCACACGAGGGGCAGGCAAGCTTTGTGATGCGCAGTGGCATTTGGCATACCGGACATTTGGTGGGTGGCTGATAGCTCATATCATTTCTCCTTTTACAGTTCCATTATATGCAACTATTTTAAAAATATCAATAATAAAATTAAAAATATTAATTTTATTATTCAATTATTTAATAAAATATTGAATGTCAACAAAAAAAGCCGGTCTCCGGCTTTTTCAATGAAAGGAATTCATGCTATTTTCGCTTCACTAAGGAATGATTGGGCCTACGGTTTCGTTTGGAAAAGAGTTGCCGGGAAAGGCATCATCATTATACTGTGTGCCTGCTGGTGCGGGGTACGCCTTAGATGTCCCCGCGCAGCAGGTTCTCCGCATACGCCTGCAGGCTGGAAAACGAGCGTACATTGGATGCGCGCGAGCTGATCTGGTCCCGCACGTAATCCGGCAGCATGTTGAAATACTTCCACGCTTGCGCGTCGTTTTTGAGCAGCGTGTGCATATCCGAATAGCGTTGTTCCATTTCTCTCACCTCAGGCGTAGTTTATGGAAGGAACGCGATCTTCATACGCAGAATATGAAGTAAGATACGAGCAGGTACTTCCTGCAATACTCGAAAAATGGCATCGCCACTTTTTGATAGCAAAAGAGACGGGATTGCTCCCGCCTCTTTTAAAACACTGTTTTATGCGCCGTCTCCGGACTTTAACCGTTTTTCATCCCGCAGCTCCAAAAGCGGCGGCTGGGTACGGTCAATGGTTTCCTTGGTGATGGTGCAACTGACAACATCGCTTCTTGAAGGAATGTCGTACATGACATCCATCATGGCTTCCTCAAGAATCGCGCGCAGGCCGCGCGCACCCGTCTTGCGCTCAATCGCTTTGTGCGCCACAGCCTTTAAGGCCGCTTCGTCAAAGTTCAGTTCCACGCCGTCCATTTCAAACAGGCGCCGATACTGCTTGGCAAGCGCGTTCTTGGGCTCCGTCAAAATGGAGAGCAGCGCCGCCTCATCAAGCTGGTGCAGTGTGACGATGATCGGCATACGGCCGACAAACTCCGGAATAAGGCCGTACTTTAACAGGTCTTCTGGGAGGATATCCCTGAGGATCGAGCCGATATCCTTCTGGACGTTGCTCTGTACATCCGCACCAAAGCCCATGAGCTTTTCGCCGGTACGCTTCTTGATGATATCGTCAACGCCTGCAAACGCGCCGCCACAGATGAAGAGGATGTTCGTGGTATCGATCTGGATGAACTCCTGATGCGGGTGCTTTCTGCCGCCCTGCGGAGGAACGGAGGCAACGGTACCTTCGAGTATCTTCAAAAGCGCCTGCTGCACACCCTCGCCCGAAACATCGCGCGTGATGGAGGGATTCTCGCTCTTCCTTGCGATCTTGTCGATTTCGTCGATGTAGATGATGCCCTTTTCAGCGCGCTCCACATCATAATCGGCAGCCTGGATGAGCTTTAAGAGAATATTCTCCACGTCTTCGCCGACATAACCAGCCTCCGTCAGGGAGGTCGCGTCCGCCATCGCGAAGGGGACGTTTAATATTTTTGCCAGCGTCTGCGCCAAAATGGTTTTGCCGCAGCCCGTGGGCCCAAGCATAATGATATTGCTCTTCTGGAGCTCCACGTCCTCGGTTCCGGCGCCCGCGCCGATGCGCTTGTAGTGGTTGTATACGGCAACCGACAACGCCTTTTTGGCCTGATGCTGCCCGATGACGTACTGGTTGAGCGTGTTCATGATCTCCTGCGGCTTGGGGACATCGGAAAGATCCACAGGCTGCGCGGCGGTGTCTTCATCAATGATTTCGCGGCAAAGCTCCACGCACTCATTGCAGATGTACACGCCCGGGCCCGCGATGATGCGATGCACCTCATCCTGGTTTTTGCCGCAGAATGTGCACTTGATGGGGCCCTTGTCATCATATTTCGGCATACGTTACCTACCTTCTGGGGGGAATGATCTGATCCACCAAGCCATAGGCAAGCGCCTGCTCGGCGGTCATGAAGTTATCGCGCTCGGTGTCGTTCGTCACTTTTTCAAGCGGCTGGCCGGTGCGGTCGGAAAGAATCTGGTTGAGCGACTTCTTGATGGCGATGAGCCGTTCGGCCTGGATCTGCACATCCGTCGTCTGGCCGCGCGCGCCGCCGGACGGCTGATGGATCATAATCTCGGCGTTGGGGAGCGCCTTGCGCTTGCCTTTTGCGCCCGCAGCCAGCAGGAACGCACCCATGGAGGCGGCCATACCGATGCAGATGGTGGAAACATCGCACTTGATATACTGCATGGTGTCATAGATCGCCATGCCTGCCGTAACGGAACCGCCGGGGCTGTTGATATAAAGGCTGATGTCCTTATCCGGGTCCTCCGCCTCTAAAAACAGAAACTGCGCCACAATGAGGTTTGCCTCATCATCCGTCACTTCGCCGCCAAGGAACACAATGCGATCCTTGAGCAGGCGGGAATAAATATCGTAAGAACGCTCGCCGCGGTTGGTTTGCTCTACGACCATTGGGATTAAACTCATACCCGTTTTCCTCCTTATATTATCTATCTTTTTGCAAGGCGAAAACGATGTGTTCCTGAACCTGCTCAGGCTTCGGAGCCTTGTGCTCCTTCTTCTTCGTCATCCGCCTTTTCAACAAGCTTGGCATTCGCCACGAGAAGATCGATGGTCTTCTGCACGACGATGCGCTCTTTGAAATAGTCCATATCCTGATCCTTGAGGGTGGCCTTGAATTCCTCAGCCTCTTTGCCCGCATGGCCGGCATAATGCTCGATCTCATGGGCAAGCTCCTCTTCGGTGGCTTCCACGTTTTCTGCCTTTGCAACCGCCTCAAGCACCAGCTGCGCGCGCACGCGCTGCTCGGCTTCCTGGCGGTAGCCTTCGCGCAGCGTCTGCACATCCGTACCCATGTACTGGCAATACTGCTCAAGCTTCAGGCCGGACATGGAGAGACGGTAGGCGATATCCTGGAGCATATAGTCCATCTGGCGCTCCGTCATGGCAGTGGGCACATCAAACGAAGCGTTCGCGGTTGCAACCTTGATGGCTTCATCCTCCATCTCCGCCTTGGCGCGCTGGGCGTTGCGCTCTTCAAGCTGCTTGCGCTTGTCCGCGCGGAACTCCGCAAGCGTATCGAATTCGGAAATATCCTTTGCGAACTCATCGTCCAGCTCCGGAAGCTCCTTTTTCTGAATGCCCTTGATCTTTACTGCAAACACCGCTGCCTTGCCCTTCAACTCTTCTGCATGGTATTCTTCAGGAAACGTAACGGTAATATCCTTTTCCTCATCTTTTTGCATGCCGACAAGCTGCTCTTCAAAGCCGGGGATAAACGTGCCGGAGCCGATTTCAAGCGTTTGGTCCTCGGCGGTGCCGCCTTCAAACTTCACGCCGTCTACGCTGCCGGAATAGTCGAGCAGGACACGGTCTCCGTTTTCCACGGGGCGTTCCATTTCGACATAGCGTGCTACCTTTTCGCGCTCCTGCTCAAGAAGTGCATCCAGTTCAGAGTCTTCCACAGTATACGCTCTGTTCTTTATTTCTATACCCTTATACTCGCCCAGCGAAACTTCGGGGCGCACGGCAACTTCAGCGGTAAACACAACGCCTTCCTCTACGCCGATCTTCTCAATGGAGATATCAGGGCGCTCCACAGGATCAATGTGGTGTTCTTCAACGGCCTTATCATACGCGTGAGCATATACGAGTTCAAACGCGTCCTCATAAAATACGCCTTCGCCGTACATGGTTTCAATCATCTTGCGTGGCGCCTTGCCCTTGCGGAAGCCCGGTACATTGTAGCGCCCTTTGGACTTCTGGTATGCCTGCTGCAACGCCTCTGCGAATGCTTCTTTACTTACCTCTACCGTAAGCTTTACCTTTTTATTCTCAAGTGTTTCAACGGTTGCCATCCTAGTCCTCCATGTTACTCTTTTCATGCTTACCCGCATGTATAGCCATTATCCGAATAATCTTAGCATAAACGCGCATCGAATGCAACCTAGCCAGAAATTGTTCGCAGCAAAGCCAAATTTCCGTGCCTTTTGCTTCATATGCTGTCCCGCGCCGATACGTTCTCCTTAGTAATCGTACCCGAAAAAACACGGAAAGAATCCCCACAGGGATTCTTTCCGCAAATTAGCCTATCTTTGGGCGGGATTGCGCATTATTCGCCCTTCTTTTCCTTGATGCTGGCCTGCGCCGCGGAAAGCCTTGCGATGGGTACGCGGAACGGCGAGCAGGAGACGTAGTTGAGACCCAGCTTGTGGCAGAATTCGATGGTGGAAGGATCGCCGCCGTGTTCGCCGCAGATGCCCAACTTCAATTCGGGGCGTGCGCTGCGTCCTTCGGTCGCGGCAATCTTCATCAGCCTGCCCACGCCCTCCTGATCGACCTTTGCAAACGGATCGCTCTCGAAGATCTTCTTCTTATAATAATCATCCAGGAACTTGCCCGCGTCGTCACGGCTGAAGCCGAACGTCATCTGGGAAAGATCGTTGGTGCCAAAGGAGAAGAACTCCGCGCTCTTCGCGATGGTGTCCGCAACGAGGGCTGCGCGGGGCACTTCGATCATGGTTCCAACCATATACTGGATGGTTACGTTGCGCTCCTTCATGACTTCCTTCGCGGTCTTATCCACGAACTCCTTGACATACTGGAGCTCCTTGACATCGCCGACCAAGGGGATCATGATCTCAGGTACGATATCAAGGCCGGTTTCCTCGCGGACTTCGATGGCGGCCTCGATGATGGCGCGCGCCTGCATTTCCGCGATCTCAGGATACGTGACGGCCAGGCGGCAGCCACGGTGGCCAAGCATGGGGTTGAGCTCATGGAGGTTCGCAACCGTCAGCTTGAGTTCTTCAAAGGTCAGGCCCATTTCAGAAGCCAGCGCCTTGATGTCGGCGTCAGCACTGGGCAGGAACTCATGCAGCGGGGGATCCAGCAGGCGGATGGTGACGGGATAGCCCTTCATCGCCTTGTAGATGCCCTTGAAGTCGGAGCGCTGCATGGGCAGCAGCTTTGCGAGCGCCTTGCGGCGGCTTGCTTCGTCCTTGGAGACGATCATCTCGCGCACGGCGGGGATACGGCCTTCACCAAAGAACATATGCTCCGTGCGGCACAGGCCGATGCCTTCCGCGCCGAACTTGATGGCTTGCTCGGCGTCATGCGGGGTATCCGCATTCGTGCGCACCTTGAGCCTGCGCACTTCGTCCGCCCATCCCATGATAGCGGCAAAGTTGCCGGAAACGGCGGCTTCCACGGTGGGAATCTGTTCGCCGTAGACATTGCCGGTGGAGCCGTCGAGGGAGATCCAATCGCCTTCCTTGATGGTAACGCCGCCTGCGGTGGTAAAGAGGTGCTCTTTTTCCTTGACCGCGATCTCGGAGCAGCCGGCGACGCAGCAGGTACCCATGCCGCGCGCAACAACCGCCGCGTGGGAGGTCATGCCGCCGCGGGCAGTCAGGATGCCTTCTGCGGCATACATGCCCTCGATATCCTCAGGCGAGGTCTCAAGACGTACAAGAACGACCTTCTCGCCGCGCTTTACGGCTTCGATCGTGTCGGCAGCATTGAAGTACACGCGGCCGCAGGCAGCGCCCGGGGAAGC
>JAEYLA010000229.1 GCA_023461495.1 Bacillota bacterium
GCAGACGATATCCGCAGTGTCATCGATGCGCTCAAACTCAAGGATTTGACGCTTTTGGGGCATTCCACCGCGGGCGCCGTGGCCATACGCTATATGGCCCGCCACAACAACTACGGGGTCAGCAAGCTGGTGCTGTGCGCGGCTGCCGCGCCAAGCCTCATCCAGCGGCCCAATTTTCCCTATGGCATTACGGAGCAGGCGGTGCTGGATATCATAAAGAGCACACAAAACGACCGCCCGCAGATGATTACGGATTTCAATAAGATGTTCTTTTACCATCCGGTACCGGAAGCGTTTGACCGGTGGGCAACGGACCTTGGCATGCAGGCGGCAAGCTGGTCCACAATCGCGGTTTCCTATGCCTGGCTTGCGGAAACGTTATTTGCCGATCTTGCAAAGGTCAATGTGCCTACGCTTATTTTGCACGGCGTCCACGATCAGATATGCCTGTTCCCGCTTGGGGTGGCACAGAGCGAGGGGATACACGGCTCCCGTCTTGTCCCGTTTGAAGACAGCGGACATGGGCTGTTCTATGATGAAAAGGACAAATTCAATCTGGAACTGATGAATTTTGTAGGCAAATGATGATGGGCTAAGAACATCCGCTCCGATAGGGGCGGATGTTCCATCCAACAGCGTCGGTGTGGAAGCGCTCTCTTTTGTGGTACAATAGCAAAAAAAACGGTGGGAGGGTGACTCTATGCGGGCGAACGAAAGCAGGATCAAACTGTCCAAAGAAAAAAAGGAAGAGATGATCGCAAGGATTCAAAACCATTTTTTATACGAGCGGGAAGAAGAGCTTGGCAACCTTGCCGCAACGCTGTTCCTGAATTTTATTGTGGACGAGCTGGCGCCGGAATTTTACAACTTCGGTGTGCAGGATGCGTACCGTTATATGACGGAACGCTGTGAGGATATGCTTTCCATCCAGATATAGCGTATTGTAAAAAAAGCGAACCTGTGGATGCCGGCACTCCCGGTGATGCTACAGGCAGGCAAGCCGCCCGATCATGGGAATATCGGCAGGGCAGAACGGATAGCCGGGAAGCGTTTCGGACTTTGCCCATTGTATGGCGGCGTGTACGTTTCGCTGCGGCTCGCCCGCAAGGATGTGCGCGAAGAAGAATGAAAGGCGCACGGTTCTTTCCGGATATACATACTCCGTTTCCTCATATAGGCGGTCAACCGCAACCGCAATCTGAAGCTCCTCCATACATTCGCGCACAAGGCATGCTTCCAAGGTTTCGCCGGGCTCCCGCTTGCCGCCGGGGAATTCCCACAGGTGGGCGCAGCTGCCGCCCGGCCCCCGCTGGCAGATCAGGATTTCGCCGTTTTGATTGCGGATGATTGCCGCTGCAACATGTACCATTTCCCGTATTCCTCCATCATTTGAACCGGACAACAGTATATCATGTTTTGTCCATGCTGTACGGCATGGTTTTATGGTTCTTTTTTGCAGCCCGCAACCTTTTGCGGGGAAGGACACTCTACAGAGGGGATGTCAAAAAGGAGGACGAAAAAGCAGATGGAACAAATGCAGGTCAACCAAATGCAGGAAGAGGCGGCGCTGCGGCATCCGTGGATCCGGTACTTTGCAAGGATGCTGGATTTGGGGATTTATGCTACCCTATGGGCGCTAGTTGAAAAGCTTGTTCTGCGCTGGCACATCGGCAACAGCCTCGGGGAAAACCTTATAAATATCGTCTTCACGATGGCTTTGATGCTTGCGCTTGAGCCGGTGCTCCTTAGCGTCTGGGGGACTACGCCCGGGAAATGGCTGTTCGGGTTGCGGCTCCGTACGCAGGAAGGGGAAACGGTGGCATATCGAGACGCCCTTTCCAGGACAGTTGGGCTGCTGAAATGGGGGATGGGCTTTGATATTCCCATCTATAGCCTTGTGTGCCGTTACCGCAGCTATAAAAAGTGCAGGGCCGGGGAAACACCGGCTTGGGACGAAGAGCTTTCCTACACGGTGAAGACTTATAAGCCTTGGCGGGCATGGGCATATGTGGGCGTGCAGCTGGCGTTTGTCGCGCTTGGCGCGATGATCATATTGGAAGGGCAGCTTCCGCCGCACCGCGGGAACCTCATCCCCGCGCAGTATGTCGCAAATGTAAACGATATCAAGAAGCAGTTTGCTGGCATGGACACATGGCGGATGACCCCGACAGGAGAATGGGAAGAACAGCAAAGTGGAGGCATCCTCATATCGCATTTTCCGGATTCGGAACCGCTGAACCACAAGTTGACCGTACAGGACGGCCTTGTTGTAGGCGTGCAGCTGCGTGCGGAAAGAAGCGGGGAGTGGATCGGCGGTGTTGGGAACGATAAGCGGATTGCGGCGATCGCGTTTATTGGCGCGCAGCCGGGTATGAACGGCGTGCGCTTTTTCCTCACGGATGCGTTCCTGAAAAGGCTGGACGATGCGCTTTCAAGCGATTCGTTTACAATAGCAGGGGTGGGCGTTACAACCGCCGTGGAACATACGGGCTACCAGCAAGCCGGGAACAGCTTTTTGTTTGCGGGTGAAGAGGGGAAGGAACATTTTTATCAGATGGATTTTGAAATGGCCCGCATAAGTGCTGAATAATGCCAGCACGCAGAAAGGGGTAGACATTCGAGTTTTTATAGTGTTAGCGGAACAGCGGCAGGCTGCCAGTAAGCTTCGCTACTTTTTTCCGGTTGCCGTAGAGAAGCAGCCCAAGGTAGGTAAACCGCTCTTCATCCAGAGCTGCAGCGTATGCGGTATATGCTTCATACTGGTGGCAGCCCTGCGCAACATCGGAAAAATCGACAACCGTCACATCTGAAAACCCGGGATGACAGAGCGTTTTGCGCATCGTACGTAGATGCTGCGCGGTAGATTTCAAAACGGGGACGGGCAGTGTAACGATGCCGGGATGCAGAACGCCGGAGCCATCTGCAACATCCGGCCCTACACATTCTGGCGCAATCCGTCCAAGCGTAATGCCCAGTATGGCGGCTGTGTTTGCAAGTACACCGATGGGCAGCGCCTCGTCCAGAAGCAGGACACACTTTTTTTCTCCCTGTGTCATAGTGTCATATGGCCTCCTGAAAAATCATTCATCCGTCTCGTCTCCGCTAGTAAACATGTGCATATACTGCCCGGGTGTCAAGCCAATGCGGGTTTTAAACCGGTTGGTGAGATGGCTTTGGTCGCCAAAACCTGTCATAAGAGCTGCCTCCGCAGGCGGAATGCCCTGCTCCAACAGCTTTTTTGCGTTATTCACACGGATGGTCTCCAGATAATTATAAGGAGTAATTCCCTTGCTACGGGTAAAGGCACGCAAAAAATGATATTTGCTCATATCGCATAAGTGGCTGAGTTCTTCAAGGCAGATGGAAGACGTATAGTGTGTCTCCATATACGTGGCTGCTACCCCAAAGGGATCGGAAGCGCTTTCTTTTTGCATATGTAGCTCCTGCGCCTGTCCGTGCAGCAGTTGGGCAATAAAAAGCAAGTAAAGCTCTTCCTTGATAAAGTCCGTCTCCCCCGCACACAGCATACCGTGCAGTTCCTGCAGCAGATGGGAAATCTCGCTACGATACAGCACGGTTTGCACAAAGCGGGGTGCAAACGCCTGCCCTGTAATTTCAAGCACAGCACGCTCCATGGCGGCTTCTTTGATGTTGAGGCTACGGTAATCAAGCGCCCTACCGTCCTCCTGTGCACAGGCATGCGTGTCTCCCGGATTGAACAGCACAACGCCTCCCGGACGGAGGATATACTCCTTGCTGTTGCAAACAAGGCAGCGAATCCCATCCTCCACAAACCCAAACACATAGTATTCGTGAAAGTGGTTGGGAAACTTCTGCGTAATGCCTTCAAAACGATAAGCTTCTAGGTCCAGTTCCGCATCGTACCATACGCTGCGTTTTTCTGCTGGCATTTCTCTGGGCTCCTTTCATAACACCTAAGATTACGATAACACATGAAACAAGGAATGGATTGCAGCATATTGCGGTATCAATCGCCATTGGACAACATTGTGCCGTAAAGAGCAGCACCATATGAAACACTTTAGAAGTGCTGGCAGAAACGTCACGATGCCTTTGAGCATAACAAGGCAGGAACGGGTGGAGAACAAAGAAGCCGCCGGAGTCCGGCGGCAGCTCTTAAAACTATATTGCTCAGGCGTGGACGATATGTAAGAGTACTTCCACCATGCGGTCCATGGACTGCACGGGGATGTATTCAAACCGCCCGTGGAAGTT
>JAEYLA010000230.1 GCA_023461495.1 Bacillota bacterium
TACAGCATTCGTCCGGCCATCCTGCGCGGACCGATTACCCAGCGCGGGCGTTCTTCGGATTATATGAATACGCGGGAGGGGGGAACCAAGTGAAACTGCGCCAGGGACGCATCGGGCGTCAGGAAACGTTAAGCGCCGCGGCGATTGCAACCGCCGCAAGCGGTATTTTTACAACGGACAATGGGGCGCTTTATGCAAAAGGAAACTCCGCCTATCTTTCTACACCCTTTGCCGCAGCACTCGCGCTGCTTGCATTCCTTCTGGTAGCGCGCGCCATGCAGAAGGCGCAGAAAGAAACGCTTTGGGAACTTCTGCAGCATGGCTTTGGCAGCGTAATCGGGCGCGTGGCGGCGCTGTTCTATACCATTGTTCTGGTGTTTTGCGCCGCGGCGCTTCTTAGCCGGTTTTCCCTGATGCTGGGCCGCTTTGTCTATCCGGACGCGTCCGAGTGGCAGGTGCTTGTTTATCCGCTTGCAGCCGCGTTTATGCTTGCGTGGCTTGGGCTTGAAAGCTTGGGAAGAATCTCGCGCCTGTTTATATGGCTTGCGCTTCTCGCCATTGTCGCCGCTCTGGCGCTGGCGGCCTACAATTACGAACCAAGCAGGCTTGCGCCGTTTCTGGGCGATGGGTTTGACCATATGCTGCAAATGACATTGCGCAATACTGCGCTGTACTTGCCGGGCATGCTCACACTCTTAATCGTTGCGCGCGGCGTGCACGGCGTAACGGCGGCAAAGCGCGCGGGATATGGGGCGGGCATCGCGGCGGGCGTTATCGGCTCGCTGTGCCAGATTTGCCTTGGGATGACGTATTCCTATCAGGATCTGGCGCTCATGCACTCGCCCATGTACCGGCTGACCATGAATTTCCGTTCCGGCGGGTACTATCCAAGGCTTGACCTCCTGCTGTTGATGGGGTGGATGCTTTCGGGCATCATCGCATCAGGTGTGTACTTATACGCGGCGGCGCTTTTGTATGCGGAAGCATTCTCGCAGGAGGATATTCGCCCCTGCGTGCTTGCAGCGGGTGCTGGTGCCGGCGCTGCGTCCATGCTCATGCATGTGGACAATGCCTTTTTCAATGCCATTGGGGTGTTTGTTTCCAACTACGGCTGGATCGCCGCGGTGGTACCGGTGCTGCTTGCATCCCTTTTCAGCGTCATGCGAGGTACAAACAAGCGGCAAAAGGAGGTAAACGTATGAAGCGCTATTCTAAAGCCATCCGTTTGCTTGCGCTGTTGTGCCTTAGCTGCATGGCGTGTTCGGGCTGCATGGGCGCAAGGAGTCCGGATGAGTACGGATACGCCCTGATCATCGGCATCGACAAGGGCAAGGAGAAGCCCTACTTTGTCAGCATGCTGCTCCAGCGCGGTAATGGGGACAACCAGAGTTCCGAGGGCGCGATGGCGGCGCTTGTGGGGGTGGAGTGCGATGATCTCTTTGAAGCGGTGGAGGTTATTGAATCCGGCCTGCCGTTTTCTTTAAGCCTTGCGCGCACAACGGCGATTGTGTTCAGCGGGGAGGTGGCGCAGGGGCCGCTATTAGAAGGGTTTCTTTCCGCGTCGCTCGGCTCCCTCCATATCCGCTATTTTGCGAACCTGATCGTTGCGGGAGGACGGGCGCAGGACTATCTTGGCGGGCTGCAGAGCGAAATCAATCCGAATATCGCAAAGCTGCAATACAATTTTATAGAATACAAAGAGGAGACGGGTATGGTGCCCGTCATTACGCTTACGCAGTTTTATGACCGTGCCTGGAGCAAGACAGGCGATGTGGTGCTGCCGCTGGGCGGCTTTGAAAAGCGGGATATCGGCGGAGAGCAGGAAGACGCAAAGGCAAAGGAAGAGGGCGGCAAAGAGCAGAATACGCCCATGGAGCCCGAAGAAGCCGAAGAACCCACAAAAGCTGACGCAGAAAAAGAAGAGAAGGAAAAGAGCGAGAAAAAAGAAGGCGCGCCAGAACCGTTGCTTGTGGACGCACTCGGTTCCACACAGGATTTGCCGGGCCAGACCGGGCGCCTTGGCGGCCTTGAAGCCGGCATGATGGGAAGCGCACTCTTTCGCGGGACGCAGCTCAAGGGCTTTTTAAACGGCCCCAATACGCAGTTCCTGCTGATGGCTAGGGGGGAATTTCACAACGGCAGAATCCAGCTCAAGGATAAAAACGGCAGGAACATCAGCATACTCCTTACAAAAAAAGGAGCGCCAGAGGTTTCGCTTTTTCTTGGGGGGGAAAACAAGGTCGTATGCAAGGTCTCCGTCTATGCGTCCGTGGAGCAGCCGGCGGCTGTGGCTGGGATGGATAAGAACGCCGTAAAGCGCGATATCGAGGCATACCTTGAAAGCGGCATGCAGCAGGTATTTCTTGCATGCCAGCGGCTTGGGTGCGACTCGTTCGCGCTGGGAGCGCATGCCGTAAAGCAGTTTACGGATACGGCAAAATGGGAAACATATGATTTTTTTGCGGCGTACGCCGATATGCAGGCGGCGTTTGAAGTGACGGCGTTTCTGGAGTATAATCCCACGGGATCACGGGTGGAATGACACAAAAGAAAGGACTGCCGATGTTGTTGTTTGTTGCGTTTGAAGCGGCCGCAGTGCTCTACAGCGGCGCGTACATCCTCCATTGCAGGAAAAAGAAAAAATTGCTTGGTGCGTTTGGCGCATGGCTGATGGCACTATTTTCCCTTGTAATGGGCGTGCTGCTCGCCATATTTGTGGTTTAATCGTGGTTGCGGGAGAACAGCGCGTTCACCTTTGTACGGATGCGCTGTTTTGTAGCCGCGGTTTTTTCAGTATTTGGCACAAACATGGTTTCCCAGCTGTCCAACGCATCGCCTTCCTGTGCGCTTGGCGCGATCAGATGGCGGGCAATATGTAAAAACGTGCCGTCCTCCAGCTCGCAAACGGCATACTCCCCTTCAAAACGGTCAAGAACGAGCATCA
Organism: Bacillota bacterium; assembly: GCA_023461495.1. GTDB lineage: Bacteria > Bacillota > Clostridia > Christensenellales > CAG-138 > JAEYLA01. The sequence goes on from JAEYLA010000230.1 coordinate 2,945, forward strand.
AAGCACCCTCCGGTATGGGATTTGTTGTTATGATCTATTATACAGGCGTTTATTTGGGATTTGAAGGAGTGAATTTCAATATTCAGTTGGTCGAAAACTGTCGAGATTGCTCTAATTTTATGGTATATTTAGATTATGGAACCGTACACACATTCTTGAGTGCAGTGGCAGGAGCGTGATACAATGAAAAAAAGGACTGAGATGATACTGGGTATCCCCGTTGAAATCCCCACGCTTGACAAGGTTGGCGAAGCGGAACGCATCCGCTTGGGAGAGCTTGCGCTGCACGAATATAAAACGACAGGAACGCTTACAAGCGATGTGCTGCAAAAAGCCAATGCGGCGTTTTGTGAAATGGCGCCCCTATATATGCTAAAAGACGAATAACACATCTCAGGTTCCGTACGGAGGAGAACAATGCTTCGATCGAGCGCGCAGGTCCTGCTGGGGGTAATGGACGCAATGCAGGATATGCTGCGCGTATTGGATCTTTCCCAGCACGTTGTTTTGGTAAACCGCAGTTACGAAGAACAGTTTGGCATGCAGGAAGGACGCCCTTGCAATGAAATGTTTTGTGGAGGCGGCGCCTGCAGGCTTTGCATTTCTAAAAAAGCGATTCTAACAGGCACAAGCCATCAAAAGTACAGAAAATTCCGCGGACGTACATACCATGTCAGCGCATCTCCTTTGTATGATGCACAAGGAAACCCGATCGGCACGGTGGAAGTGTTTCGGGATATCACAGAGCAAGTCCGCCAGCGGGACGCTTTGCGCGCGCAGAATAAGCGCTTGCTGCGCGAAGCGAATCTTGCCGCGCGCATGCAGCGCGCGCTGTTTTTTCTTGCCGCGCGCATGCAGCGCGCGCTGTTTTTGCCGCGCGGGCAGATAGATCCCCGCGTCACGGTTCATTCCAGATATCTTCCCGCAAGCAGCCTTGGCGGGGATATGTTCGGCTGCTTCAGGCAGAAGGGCGGGAACATCACCTTTTATGTGGCGGATGTTGCGGGCCACGGAATGGCAGCGGCCATGATTACCCTTCTTCTTGCAAATGTGCTCAGAAGCGCGAGAGAACAAAGCCCTGTGGCGCTTTTGCATACCGCGCGGGAAGCGTTTTTGAACATGGTATCGGATGATCAGCTTTATGTCGCGATGTTTGTGGCGATGCTTGATCCCGAAAGCGGAATGCTCACCTGGGCGAACGCCGGGCTCAATGCGGTTCCGCTGCTTTATGAAGGCGGTACGATCAGCCAGTTATACGCCCCTTCCTTGCCGGTCTCCAACTGGGGAGAGGGCATGTATCAGGAGCATACGCAAAGCATCGGCCCATGCGCAAGCCTGCTTTTGTATACGGACGGCCTTTTAGACCACCGCAGCAGCCGCATGACGGAAGAGAAGCTTGAGCGGCGGATGCAGCGTTACGGCGGCGAAGAATTGCTGCGTTTTCTGGAAAAGCAGATGCTTCCCGATCATGAGGATGACGTTTGCATGCTGCATATTGCATACGATAGGACGCCCGCAACAAATGAATAAAGCTTTAAAATTCCGGTAACAGGGGAATGACAGCTTTCAAAAAGGGAATACATGCAGTATAATATTCACATGCGTTTACAATAACAGCACAATATGCGTGTTATTGCCGTGCGCGGGAGTCTCCCGTTTGACGGCGCAAGTAGCCTGAGGGGGTGCGGCTATGTTCTATGACGAAATCGTAAATGCCATTGCCAGCGGCTTTGGCCAGTTTTCGTTTGGGGACGCGCTGGATATCATCCTGATTGCATGGCTGCTGTATAAGCTCATTGTCTGGACGAAGAAGACCCGGGCGTATCAGGTGTTAAAGGGCTTCGGGTTTCTGATTGGCGCCTATTTCCTCAGCCAAATATTGGAGCTGCATACGCTCAGCTTCCTGCTTGGTTCCGTGGTGCAGGCGGGAATCGTGGTTGTGGTCATTTTGTTCCAGCCGGAAATCCGGCGCGCGTTTGAGCACATCGGACGCGGCAGCATATTTGATAAAAACGTGTTTACCGCGTTTGCGTCCAGCCCCAATGAAATTGTGCGAGAGCTTCACAAGGCGGTCATGAGCATGGCGCGCCGCCGCGTTGGCGCGCTCATTGTGCTTGAGCAGGCGGTGGCTTTGGGCGATATTATCGCAACGGGTACGCGCATTGAAGGCGTGATCTCAAGCCCGCTATTAGAAAATATTTTTGAACCCAACACCCCGCTGCATGACGGCGCGGTAATCGTAAGGAACGATACCATTCTGGCCGCAGGATGTTTTTTGCCGCTTTCCGATGATGTGGACGTCGCGCGCGAGCTTGGCACGCGCCACAGGGCGGCTTTGGGGATTTCCGGCGTATCGGACAGCGTGACGATTGTGGTATCCGAAGAGACGGGGATTATTTCTGTAGCGCAGGATGGGAAGCTGATGCGCTATATCGATTCCAAGGCGTTGAAAGACCTCTTGGAGGGAATTTACATAAAAGAGCGCGGCAACGCTTTCTCTTTGTTTGTGCGGAGGACCAAGAATGGAAAGAGAGAATGAGCCCAAAAAGATCGGGACATTTTTCAAAAATCTATTCCTGAAAAATATCAGCATCAAAATTATTGCTGCGGTGTTTGCGACCGTTCTGTGGGGTGTTGTTCTTACCACCCAGAATCCCAACCGCGTCAAGGTGCTTGAGAATGTTCCGGTCAGCTTTGAGGGCATGGCGGATCTGAATAACAGGGGGCTTGTTGTACGCGGCGAACCCCTCAAGGAGCTTGGCGGCGTGACGGTGCGCGTAAGCACACCCATCAGCAATTACATGAATTTAAACGCGGATCAGGTCAGCGCGTATGTCAGCCTCAATAGGGTGACCGGCCCGGGAAATTGGAACCTGCAGGTTTACCCCAGTATTTCTGGACGCCCGGCTGATACCAATGCAGAAAGCTTCACACCTGAAAAAGTTTCGGTGGAAATCGATACGCTGATAAGCAAACCCGTTCCGGTGGAGGTGCGATATGTGGGTTCCATTCCGGACGGCTACTGGGCAGGGGCGGATAAGGTGGAATTGAGCCGCTCGTATGTAGATATCAGAGGGCCCAAACAGGATGTGGACCGCGCAACCAAGGCCATCTGCTATATCCAGCTGACGGACCGCAGGCAAAGCTATAACGATGCTGTGACCGTGGTGGTGCTTGATGAGACCGGTAAGGAGATGGATTCGGGCATGTTTTTAGGCAGCCTGCCTTCCGTTACCGTAAAGATGCCGGTTTATCCCAAAAAGACCGTGCCGATAGACATCATGGGGGCGCTGTTGGGCGCGGACAATCTGCCTGCAAATTATGTACTGCTGTCGGCGACGACAACGCCCGCAACCGTTGATATTGTGGGTGACCAGGCGGTATTGGACGGCATCACAGCCCTGACGATCCCCGGGCTTGATGTGGCGGGGGAGCGTGAATCCATCCATGAGAAAGCACCGCTTCTTGTGCCGGAGGACGTCATGGTATTGGGCGGCGCGACCGAGGTGGAAGTGTTTGTCGATATCCGCGAAAAGACGAACAAAAAATCCTTTGAAGAAGTGCCGATCGAAGCGCGGGAGCTGGGTAAGGGACTCAAGGCTACATTCAGCAAAGAAACAACGGATATTTCCGTTGAGGGACGCATCAGCCTCGTGGACTTGCTGAGCCGGAATGATGTGCAGGCCTACGTGGATCTCAAAGGGTACAAGGAAGGCAGCTATACGCTGTATGTGAACGTCTACCTCAATGACGATGAAACCACGCTGGAACTGACTTCCGTTTCAAGCGTCGCGATGATTCAGGTGACGATCTCCAAGGCGTGAGGAGAAGTAATGTTATGCTTAAAAGGCGCCCGAAAAATAGGCGCCTTTTGTATGCCTTCCGGAAAGGCCAGGAAGATATAGTGAAGTATGTTTCAGGAAAGGGTAAAACCATGCCATTGCTTCTAACAGAAATCAAAATGCCCGTGCAGGCGGAAGCGGAGCTTTCCGCGCTGATTGCTGTACAGTTTAAAATTCCCGAAAACAGCATCAAGGCAGTGCGGATCGTGCGGCAATCGCTTGACGCGCGCAAAAAGCAGGATATCCATTTCCTCGTTTCCGCCGCGGTCACGCTGGAAGCGGGGGCGGAGGCGCGGTTACAGAAACGCGCCGACGCGCGCGTGAAGCCGTATGCGCCTATAGAGGATGATCATATCCCAGAGGGAGAGGAAACGCCGCGCGGACGCATCGTGGTGGCGGGGCTTGGGCCCGCGGGCCTGTTTGCGGCATATGTTCTTGCATTGCGCGGTTACCGTCCGCTCGTGCTGGAGCGCGGGCGGCGGATGGAGGAGCGCAAGGCCGATGTGCAGCGCTTCTGGACGGGGAAAGAGATCGACCCCGAGAGCAACGTGATGTTTGGAGAGGGCGGAGCGGGAACATTTTCTGACGGCAAGCTGACCACGCGCATCAAGGACGCGCGCGCGGGCCTGGTGCTGGAGACGCTCCGCAGCTTTGGCGCGCCCGAGGATATTGTCTACCAGGCAAAGCCGCATATTGGAACAGATATCCTGCAGCATGTGGTAAAAAACATGCGGGAAGAAATCATCGCCCAGGGCGGAGAAATCCGGTTTGAGACACAGCTTTTTGACATTTGTGTGCAGGACGGCGCGCTCCGCTCCGTTGTGGTACGGCAGGGCGGAGGCGAAGAGCGGATCGACTGCGCGGCGTTGGTCCTTGCAACCGGGCAGGCGGCCAGGGACACCTATGAGATGCTTTACCGCCGCAAAATTGCGCTCCTGCCAAAATCGTTTGCGGTGGGCGTGCGCATTGAGCATCCGCAGCAATTGATCGATCAGGCGCAATTTGGCGCGCTTGCCGGACATCCGAGGCTTGGCGCTGCGGAATACCGCCTTGCGGGAAAGAGCGGCGCGCGCGGCGTATATACGTTCTGCATGTGTCCCGGTGGCTATGTGGTGGGCGCGGCTTCCGGAAAAGAAGAAGTGGTCGTCAACGGCATGAGCGACCGGGCGCGCGATGGGCAAAACGCGAACGCCGCGGTGATCGTACAGGTGGGGCCGGAAGACTTTGGAAATGGTCCGCTTGACGGCATCAGCTTTCAGAGGGAGCTGGAACAGCAGGCGTACCGGGCGGGGCTAGCCTCCGGCGCTTATTTTGCGCCCGCACAACGGCTGGAGGATTTTATGAAGGGCAGGATTACAAAATTATTTGGGGCAGTGACGCCCACCTACCGGCCGGGCGTACATGCTACGCGGCTGGATACGCTGCTGCCGGAGTTTGTAGCTGTTGGCATACGGGATGGCATTTCAGCATTTTCCAGGCAGCTTGCAGGCTATGGAATGCCGGACGCCGTGCTTACGGCGGTGGAAAGCCGTACAAGCGCGCCCGTGCGTATCCTGCGCAACGCATCAGGAGAAGCGGAGCAGGCGCGCGGCCTGTTCCCGGTCGGAGAGGGCGCGGGCTATGCGGGCGGCATTGTGAGTGCTGCGGTGGACGGCATGCATGCGGCGGAACGGGTTGCGGCGCGCTATAAGGCAGGGCAATGATATGAGCGGCTGCTCGCCTGTGTGAATTATATATTCGTGCGCTTTCTAACAAAAATGCTGCAAGATATCGTATAATGCAACTATAGGAGTGTTGCAGATATGCATCTTTTGGGGGCAGCCATATGAAGCGCTTTTATGTCTTTCTTGGGAATTTCGGAAGCGGCAAGACAGAACTTGCGCTGAATTTCGCAATAAACGCCGCGCGGCATTCGCGCACGGCGCTTGCAGACCTTGATGTTATCAACCCTTATTTCCGCTCGGCGGAGCGGCGGGAAGAACTCTCCGCTGCCGGGGTTGCGCTGATCCATCCCGTATTTGCCTATTCCACGGTTGAGGTTCCGGCCCTTTCTCCCGAGGTCTATTCGGTATTTACGGAGAAGTACGAGACCGTCATTATGGATGCGGGCGGAGACGCTTCGGGCGCTACGGCGCTGGGGCAATACAAGCGGAATTTTGATCTTTTGCCTGAAGGCAGTCTGGAAGTATTGCTTGTGGTCAATCCGCTGCGTCCGCTTTCTTCCACGCCTGAGGCGGCGCTTTCCCTGATGGAGCACATCACCTACCGTTCGAGGCTGAAGATTACGGGGCTCGTCAACAACGCCAACCTTTCTACGGAAACGGATGCTTCCCACCTGATCACGGGGTATGAAGTGGTAAAGGCTGTGGCGGACGCTTCCGGGATTCCCGTTGCCTACACGGCAGGCGCACAAGAGCATCTGCCGGGTTTTCTTGACTGGGCAAAGCAGCAGGGCATATCACAAACCTATATTGGAACGCCTGTAACGCTTCAATTGTATATGCACAGGGACTGGGACCGGTTCACGCAGCTGGGCATTTAGCGTGCCCGGAGATGCGTTTGGACGTGAAATAACGATGACCAACACGGGAAAGCGAGGATTGTGATGGCGAAGGTAACAATCAATTTTGAACGCTGCAAGGGCTGCGGCCTGTGCGTACGTGCATGCCCCAAGCATATTTTGCAGCTTTCTCCCAACAAGCTCAATGAAAAGGGATACCATCCTTCCGAAATAACGGATATGGATGCGTGCATTGCGTGCGCGGCCTGTGCGCGCACATGTCCTGACGTCGTGATACAGGTGGAGAAATAGGAGGGACTATGGCAAAGAAGCTGATGAAAGGCTGCGAAGCGATTGCCGAAGCCGCCATACAGGCAGGGTGCAGGTTCTTTTTTGGATACCCGATTACCCCGCAGAATGATATTCCGGAGTATATGTCCGCCCGTATGCCGCAGGTGGAAGGCGG
>JAEYLA010000231.1 GCA_023461495.1 Bacillota bacterium
ATTTGCGCGGAGGGGCGGCGCTGATATTGGCAGGCCTTCGCGCGCAAGGAGAAACGGTGGTGCATGGCGCGGAGCATGTGGACCGTGGATATGAACAAATAGAGCGGGATCTTTTGGCGCTGGGCGCTAGGATCAGAAGGCAGGAAGATACGCTTTGAGGATTCCGTATGCAGAATAAGACAGGCGGAAAACGCGGCCCGCAAAATACACGGGTATATGCGCCCACACATCATGCGGGCGCATCTCCGGCTGCCGGAGGCGGACAGGCCCCCGGGAAAAAGAATGAAACAAGGGCGTCTGCGTCAAAACAGGAAAACAGGCAGAATAAGGGGGGGGCTGGCCAAGCGCCTTCCGCCGCGGGACCGGACAAGCCGCAGGCAAGGTATCATGCGGAACAGACCGTGTATGCGCCAAAGCGGCAGCAGACAAGGCAGCAAGCCTATCAGCCCTCAAAGGGTTCCCGGCAGCCGCCGGTTGTGCCGGGGGGCAGGGCAATGAAGGACAATGGCCCAAAGAAAGCCGGGCAAAAACGCAATCCGAAAAAAAAAGGCGGACCAGCGGGTACATATGTCAGCATCCAACACCTGGAAAGCATTGCCGATACGCAAAAGGCGCAGGAACGGGAACGCGAGCGCCTGAAAAAGCTGGAGGAAAAAAAGAACAGGCAGCCGCCTGATCCGAAAAAGGCGCTTGCCTACGCCATTACCGCGGTTTGCCTTGTGGCGTTGCTGCTGCTCGGATATTTTCTGTTCTTACTCCAAACGGTGGAGGTCGAAGGGAACGAACAATATCCGGCTGAGCGCATCATCGAGCTTTCGGGCCTGACGGCGGGTACGCATCTGCTGCTGTGCGATCTGGATGGCGTCAAGGCAAACGTTGAAAGCAACCCGTATCTTGCAGTAGCCTCCGTTTCGCTTAAATGGCCCCGCAGCATCCGTATTGCTGTTGTGGAGCGGCAGGAGACGGCGGCAATCCAGAGTCAGGACTATGACGTCATCATCGATGACACCGGGCATGTGCTCTCTATTGGGAAAAGCAGCGATCTTTCGCACCTTCTGCTTGTAACGGGAATGTCCAACATTGGATTTGCGATCAATGAAAAAATCGGTACAAGCAGCGATTTGCAGACCCAGACGCTCCTTTCCCTGATTGCGGAACTGGAGAAGCTGGAGCTGTTACAGGAAGTACAGCGCGCGGATCTTGCAAATCCGCTGCATGTGTGCCTGTATACGAAGGACAATATCGAGGTGGTTCTCGGCCAGCCGGACGGGCTTTCTGAAAAGCTTGCCTGGATGCGCGACGCGTTGCCCTCCCTGCGCAAAAGCGGGGCTACGGGCGGGACGCTTGATGTCAGCGCAAAAGGCGGGGCCATTTATTCTCCGCCCGGTGCAGCGCAGCCGCTGGAGGAAAAAGAGCTCACGACGGGGGAACCTACGACAGGAGAACCTACAACAGGAGAACCCACGACGGAAGAGCCCCTGCCCCCGGAAACCCCCGGCGCGCAATAGACGTTTTTTATCCGTCAAATGTTGTCATTTATCCTGTTTGCATGGATAAATGTGGAACAGCATGGAACATTTTGTACTCCCGTTGCACAAAGGATACCAAATATGGTATATTGTTTTTGTGTACGTATTGTTCCCCTGATAGAACCAAAAAGCGGAGGAAATACCGTTGAAGCATGCAGTGGTACTTGATATCGGCAGCTCCAAAGTTGTCACCATGTGTGCAGGCCGCGCCGGACAGGACGGCTTGGTCGTTTATGGAGCCGATGTAAGAAATTATTCCGGCTACCGTTTTGGCGCGTTTTCCAATGTAAAGGAACTGCAGCGCGCAATTATGGAAAGCCTACAGGCGACCCAGCGCGAATGCGGGTTTAAACTGCGCGAGGTATCCATTGCGGTACCTGCGCCGTTCTCACAGCTTTTTGTTGGAACAGGCACACTTTCGTTTGATTCTGCGCCAAAACGCATAACCGGCGCGGATATCGACATGCTAATTAATACATCGCTTCCCAAGCAGCCGCCGGAAGGATGCAGGCTCATACACAGCACGCCCTATTCCTTTGTGCTCGATGGCGCACAGAAAGCTGAACTGCCTGCAAACGCATCCGCTTCCCGCATTGAGGCAATGGTATCGCACGTATATGTATGCGAGAACTTTTTAAAGCCCGTGCAGGAGGCCATAGAGCAGATGCATCTGCACGCAGGCGTGTGTATCAGCGCCCCGCTTGCGTCGGCATTGATGCTCATTCCGGAAAAGGACAGGCGCAAACCGAGCGTGCTGTTGGATGTCGGATATACGCACACGGATGTCAATGTTGTATTTAACTCCGCGATCGTCGCATCCGATACCATTGAGCTGGGCGGCATGCAGCTTGCGGGCGACCTCGCCTATGGGCTTTCCGTCACGCAGACGGTGGCGGAGCAGGTCAAGCGCAAGTACGTATTTTCGCAGGATTATCAGGACAGCGTGGAATTGCTGCGTACCGCCGAGGGCACAAAGAGCGTGGAACGCGCGACCATTCAATATATCATTGAAGAACGCGCCAAAGAGCTCTGCTTCCTTGTGGACGACTCCATGCGGGAGATGGGTATCGATGTGGACAAGCAGCCCTCCATCTGCCTGACGGGCGGCGGCCTTGCGCTGATGCGCGGCAGCCGCGAGTATCTTGAAGAGATGCTGGGCGCTTCTGTCAGAAAGGATATGCCATGGATGCCGCGTATGAATTCGCCCAACTATGCGAGCGTATTCGGCACGATGGAGTTTGTGCTGCACACGGCCGACGAGGAGGCCTATGTACAGAATGAAGGCGGCATGCTGCAGAAATTAAAAGAACTTTTTGTGAAATAGGCAGCGAAGGCATGTTCTGTACGCTGAAATGTTGTAAAATGAATTTATTCAATTTTTGATCTAGTAGGCTCATTCAACCGGCCTTGACAAAGGGGGAAGCGGAATGTTGGAAATGGATTTTGAAAGCGGCCAATTTGCGCAGCTAAAAGTGGTGGGCGTCGGCGGTGCGGGAAACAATGCCGTCAACCGTATGATACAGTATGGCCTGCGCGGCGTGGAATTTATCGCCGTGAATACGGACAAGCAGGCGCTGTATCTCTCACGCGCCAATCAAAAGATACAGATCGGAGAAAAGCTGACAAAGGGCCTTGGCGCGGGCGCCGATCCCGAGATCGGCCGTAAGGCGGCGGAGGAAAGCCGCGACCAGATCACCGAAGTGCTTAAGGGTGCTGACCTGGTGTTCATTACGGCGGGCATGGGCGGCGGCACCGGCACGGGCGCTGCGGCTGTCGTTGCGGAATG
>JAEYLA010000232.1 GCA_023461495.1 Bacillota bacterium
ATGAAAGTACTGTTTGCAGGCGAGAGCTGGACCATCGCCATGAGCCACATCAAGGGATTCAATTCGTTTGAGACGTTTTCCTATGATGAATCCACCAGCGACAATATTCGCCGCATCTGCGATGCGGCGGGCATCGAGTTCCATTTCATGCCGTCTCACACGGCTATGCGGCATTTTCCGGGACTGGATGGCTTGAAGGAATACGACGTCGTCGTGCTTTCCGATATCGGCAGCGACACATTTTTACTGCATCCGGAAACGTTCGAAAAATCGCTTGTGCGGGAAAACAGGCTTCTTTCCCTCTGCCGCTTTGTGGAAGAGGGCGGCGGGCTTGCAATGTTTGGCGGCTGGAACTCCTTCACCGGCATGGCGGGAAAGGCGCGCTATGGCATGACGCCGTTAAAAAATGTGCTGCCAGTGGAACTGTATCCCTATGACGACCGCAACGAAGTGCCCGAAGGTGCGACGTTACGCGTGGTAAAGCCGGAACATCCGATTTTTGCGGGCGTAGACCTTACCTGGCCGCCGCTGCTTGGTTACAACCGGCTGATGCCCAAGGCGGGCGCAGAAGTGCTTGCCGTCAACGATTCCGATGTCATGATTGCCGTACAGGAAATCGGCAAGGGCAGGTCGTTTGCGTTTGCAAGCGATATTTCGGCGCACTGGGCGCCGCCTGCGCTGACCGGGAGCGAGGCGTACGCGCGGTTTATTATAAATGTGTTTCGGTGGCTGGGCAACGCCTGATCGGTGCTCTGGACCGCATCCGGTATTGATCTAAAACGTGGAGCGGCATGGCTTTCGCCATGCCGCTTTTATATGAACGGTTTGAAAAGAAAGCCAAGGACGGTGGAAAAAAACAATCAACTGTGGTAGGATAAGTCGTCTTCGGGGGATACTGCCTGAGCAATGCGACAAGGGAACAAAGGAGAAGCGAAATGAAAAGAAGTGTAGGGACGGCGCTACTGCTTTGTGTTTTGATTGGCGTTTGCACGGCGTGCGGAAGCATACAACAAGGCATAAAACCCGCAACCGCTGTGCCGGATGTTACGCCAGAAGCAATACAGGCACAAGAAGTGCCTTCTGTAGGCACAGTGGAACCTAAGGAAGAAAACGACGAATATACCCTTTCCTATCCGGTTTCTGTAGACAAAAACAAAGAACTTACATTAAAGCTGCATGGGAAAAAGCTGCCCGGCGACAATCAAACATACGGCATCCGTGAAATGGAAGTTTTTGATGGAGGCACTCTTCTTCAGCGCATTATGATAGAGGATGCGATATTTGCACAATGGCAGCAGAATGATTTCGGCGGGTATACGGAGTCCTATTCCGAAAACGGAGAGCTCATCCGAACAGATATGAATTTTGACGGTTCCGAGGATATTGGGCTGATAGGGTGGATCACAGCCAGCGCAAACATCCCGTATTATTACTGGCTGTGGGACGTGGAGCGGCAGCGCTTTGAATATGCATTTTGTTTACCCAACGCAGAGGTGGATGCACAAGCACGCCAGATCATATCCGGGACAAGAAATGGCGCGGACAGCTACTATACGAATTATTACGAATATGACGCAGACGCAAAGCTACAAAACGTTAAGCGGGTAATGGAAACCATGGATGAAAGCGGCGCAACCACGGTTGAAACGTATGAGTTGGTGGATGGTACGCTTCAAAAAGTGGATTAATTGGTGAACCCATATATCCGCAATCCAAAAGACGGGCTGTCCAGCTTACTGCTGCAGAGAGCCCGCCTTTTCTTTTGCTATTAGCCCGCCTATCTATTAGCTCAAGCCGAAATATTTTCGTACCCCGCCGATGTAGTAGAGGGAGCCAAACACGCACAGCATCCTGTCTTCGCCACATTGGCGAAGTCCTTCGGCAATGGCGTCATCGAGCCTCTCAAAAGCCTGAACCGGTTTTCCGTACTGGGCAAGATGCCCGGCGAGATCGCGGGAGGAAAGCGCGCGGGGGCTTTCCGGCGCAATCGTCAAAAACCGCTCGGCAAGAGGCGCCACTTCCCGCATCATATCGGCATAAGCCTTATCTTTTAGCACACCCACAAGAAAGATGAAGCGTTTTCCCGGGAAATATTGCAGCAATCCCCGCTTTAATGCGGCGGCGCCCTGCACATTGTGCGCACCGTCCACGAGCACCGGGGGTGCCGTTTGCAGCAATTCCATGCGTCCCGGCCAAACGGCCGACCTCAATCCAAGACGAATCGCAGCCTCCGAAATAGGGAACCCCTTCTGCTGCAGAACGAACGCGGTGTTGAGCGCAACTGCCGCGTTTGTCAGCTGATGCTCCCCAAGCAGGCGGATGGAAAACGTGCCATAAGTGCCGTATGTGAATTGCTGTCCCCATAGCCCGAAGGATGTCGGCTGAATGGCTGACAAATCCACCCGGTGCAGCGTTGCGCCAAGCGAGCGGCAAATTTTCTCAAATACCGCCTCGGCTTCCGGCTCCTGGGGGCAGAGGACGACATCGCAGCCGGGCTTGATGATGCCGGCCTTTTCAAACGCGATCTGTGTAAGCGTATCGCCAAGGACATCCGTATGGTCAAGCCCCAGGCGAGTGATAACGGCAACCGCCGGGGCGTCGATCACATTGGTGGAATCGAGCCTGCCGCCCAAGCCCACCTCCAGCACCACGATATCGCAGCCCTGTTCCGCAAAATAGGCAAGCGCCAGTGCGGTCACAAGGTCAAACTCCGTGGGGCTGTCGATGCCCTCGGCCTCCATGCCCAAAATCGCCGCCTTGATGCGGCTCGTGATGCGGGCAATGGCGTCCTCCGGAATTTCCGCATTGTCGATCTTGATACGCTCGGTAAAGCGCTGGATAAAGGGCGAGGTATAAAGCCCGGTCTTCAAGCCTGCCGCCTGCAGGATGGCGTGGAGGTACGCGCAGACAGAGCCCTTGCCGTTGGTGCCCGCCACATGGACGTATTTGAGCCTGTCCTGCGGGTTTCCAAGGCGGGAAAGCAGCGCGCGGATACTGGTTAAGCCCAGCCGCGAGCCAAAGCGCTGTGTCGCGTGGATATACTGCATGGCCTGCGCATAGGTGAGTTGTTCTGGCGGCATCGCTCTAACTCCGTTTCATTGATAGCGAACGTGAGCTAACGCGCGGACGCAAGCTTTCGAAGTGCTTCTTCCCGTGTCGCCACAAAGAAGATATCGCGCCCGCTGTTGCTTTCATAGATAAAATCTTTGAGGGGCTTGCTGGTGTAGACGGAAAAATCCCCGACAATGGCAAGCTTCATCCGGTAATTGATAAACTTCTGGAGCACCTCTCCCGCAAGGCCGGTGCTGAGCTTAAAAAACGCCTCCGCCACGGCGGATTTCTCGATCACCATGCGGTCGCAGTCCGTTTCATAACGGACGGTGGCTAATAAATCAAGCGCCGAGGAAGCATCTTCGATCAGCACGGTTTCGCTGGTGACAACGACGATAGGCATGCCCTCTTGATGGACGAGCTGCGTTTGCATGGGAATACCTCCTGCTTGAAAAATGGATGTTAAGTTTCCTGGGTGTTCTATCGAATTCTATCAGGAAGAGACAAGTTCCGCAATGCCGGGCAAATCTGCCGCTTTCAGAGATTTTGTGCCAAAATTACTATATATTGCGCCTGGATTGATTGACACTCACTATATATGGTGATAAAATGACTATCACTCGATCAGATTATGAGGGAGGAATGCCGGACTTTTATGGATCCGGCCCGCAATCAAATGATTACTACGATTATTAAAAGAGACGGCAGACAGGTTCCCTTCAACCTCGAAAAAATCAGCAACGCTATCTGGAAGGCGCTGCAGGCTTCCGGCGCGGGCGACATGGGGCAGGCGCTTGGACTTGCCGGGCGCGTTGCCGAAGAGGCGGAGCGCAAAGCGTTGACAGGCGGCGGTTATCCCACCGTGGAAGAGGTGCAGGATATTGTGGAGCGCGTGCTCATTGACGCGGATCTTGCGGAAGCCGCAAAGCGTTACATCCTGTACCGTGCAGAGCGCACCCGCGCGCGTGAAATGAACACGCGCCTGATGCGCACCTATGAAGAGATCACCCATGCCGCCTCCATTGAGAGCGACTTAAAGCGCGACAACGCGAATATTGATGGCGACACCGCCATGGGCACCATGCTCAAATATGGCTCGGAAGGCGCCAAGATATTCAATGAGATGTATATCTTGAAGCCGGAGCATGGGCGCGCGCACAAAACGGGCGATATCCATATCCATGACTTTGATTTTTACACCTTGACCACCACCTGCTGCCAGATCGATATCAAGAAGCTGTTTGAAGGCGGCTTTTCCACCGGCCACGGCTTCCTGCGCGAACCAAACGGCATCGCAAGCTATTCTGCGCTGACGTGCATCGCCATACAGTCGAACCAGAACGACCAGCACGGCGGGCAGAGTATCCCCAATTTTGATTATGCGCTGGCCGACGGCGTCCGGAAGACGTTTGCAAAGAATTACAGGGAGCATCTCATAAAGGCCCTGGAATTCGCGCTGATCAGCGCGGGGAAGGAAGAGGCGGCGGAGAACGTTGGCGAACGCGTGGAGACCGTAACAAAACAGCTTTTCCTAAAAAAGCTGCGCGCGAATGTCGCCGATGAGGGCGGCTACCTTGCCGCGGAGCGCGCCCTGCTTGCGGATGAAACGCTCACTGAAACGCTTTTAGAGAAGAGCCAGAAGTTTGCCGTAAAGAACGCTGTGGTTTCGACCGAGCGCGCCACCTATCAGTCGATGGAGGCGCTCATCCACAACCTCAACACCATGCATTCTAGAGCCGGCGCGCAGGTGCCGTTCAGCTCCATCAACTACGGTACGGACACCACGCCAGAAGGCCGCATGGTCATTAAAAACATGCTGCTGGCAACGGAAGCGGGCTTGGGCTATGGAGAAACGCCTATTTTCCCCATCCAGATTTTCAAGGTGAAGGAAGGCGTCAATTACAATGAGACCGATCCCAACTATGACCTTTTCAAGCTTGCCTGCAAGGTGAGCGCGAAACGGCTGTTCCCGAACTTCTCGTTTATCGACGCGCCCTTCAACATCCAATACTACAAGCCCGGCCAGGTGGAGACAGAAATCGCCTACATGGGCTGCCGCACGCGCGTCATTGGCAATGTCAACGACCCGGAACGGCAGATCGTCAACGGCCGCGGCAACCTGAGCTTTACATCCATCAACCTGCCGCGCCTTGCGATATTGAGCAACGGCTCCGTGGAAACGTTCTATGAAAAGCTCGATGAAATGATCGATCTTTGTACGGACCAGCTGCTTGACCGCTTTGAAATTCAGTGCCGCAAGCGGATGCGCAATTTCCCCTTCCTGATGGGGGACGGCATCTGGCTCGATTCCGATAAGCTCGGCCCGGACGACGAGGTGCGCGAGGTGCTGAGGCACGGGACGCTGACCGTGGGCTTTATCGGCCTTGCGGAGGCGCTCAAGGCGCTCACCGGCAAACATCATGGCGAGTCTGAAGACGCCCAGAAGCTGGGCCTTGCAATCGTCTCCCATATGCGCAGGCGCATGGACGACGCGGCGGAACAGCATAAGCTCAATTTCTCGCTCATCGCCACCCCTGCGGAAGGCCTTTCCGGCCGTTTTGTGGAGATCGACCGCAAGCGCTTTGGCTCCATGCCCGGCGTGACGGATCGCCCGTACTATACAAACTCCTTCCATGTGCCGGTGTATTTCCCCATCAGCGCATACGGGAAGATTCAAAAAGAGGCGCCCTACCACGCCTTGACCAACGGCGGCCACATCACGTATGTGGAGCTCGATGGTGATCCTTCTCAGAATATCGAGGCGTTCGAGGCGGTCATCCGTGCCATGAAGGAAAGCGGCGTGGGCTATGGCTCCATCAACCATCCGCTCGACCGTGACCCTGCCTGCAGGTTCTCCGGCATCATTGGCGATACCTGCCCCAAGTGCGGGCGCACGGAAGAGGAAGGCCCGGGGTTTGAGCGCATCCGCCGCATCACGGGGTACCTTGTGGGCACGCTGGACCGGTTCAACAACGCGAAGCGCGCCGAAGTGAACGACAGGGTGAAGCATATCAATGTTTCACAGGGCCCAAGGCCGATGGAGACGCTGTGACAAAGCTGATGCTTTCCGGGGTCGTCCGCGAATCGATCGTGGACGGCCCCGGTATACGCTATACCGTATTTGCGCAGGGCTGCCCGCACCATTGCCCGGGCTGCCACAACGCGCACACCTGGCCGTTTTCCGGCGGGTTTGCGGCGGAGCCTGTGGAGATTGCGCAGGAGCTCAAAAGGAACCCCATGCTGCGCGGCATTACCCTAAGCGGCGGGGAGCCGTTCTGCCAAAGTAAAGCCATGGCGGAGCTTGCGGCACTGTGCCATGCGGTGGGGCTGGATGTGATCGCCTACACGGGGTATCTCTTTGATGAGCTTTTGGAAAAAGCCAAGGAGGAGCCGGACATCCTCACCCTGCTTCAGGAAACGGATGTCCTGATCGACGGGCCGTTTCTCATGGAACAGAAGAGCTATGATCTTAAATTCCGAGGCTCAAAAAACCAGCGGGCGATCGATGTAAAAGC
>JAEYLA010000233.1 GCA_023461495.1 Bacillota bacterium
AACATCAGCTTCTGCACCTCGCTGTTGTGGATACGGATGCTGCCGCTGCCAAGCTCAATGCCGTTGAGCACCACGTCATACGCCTGCGCGCGTACGCGGCCGGGGTCGGTGAACAGGTAGGGGACGTCCTCCTCATACGGCATGGTGAACGGATGGTGGGTTGCCATCCAGCGGTTTTCTTCTTCGGAATACTCAAACTCCGGGAAGTCCGTCACGATCAAAAACGCGTACTGGTCCTTGGGCCTTAGGTTGAGCATATCGCCAAGCTCCAGCCTTAACCCGCCCAGTACCCTGCGCACGGTGGAAAGCCGGTCCGCACAGAACAGAATAAAGTCGCCCGGCTTGCCGTCCACACGGTATAGTAATTTCTGCCATACATCGTCGCTGAAATACTTCGGCAGGATGGAGTTGATGCTGCCGTCTTCGCGGATTAAAATCCATGCCATGCCCTTTGCGCCGTAGCTCTGTGCGCGCACAGTCAGTTCCTCGATGGTGGTTTTTGAAAAGCTTGCGCCGCCCTTAACATTGATGGCACGGACAACGCCCTTTTTCGCCGCCACATTCTTAAATACGGCAAACGAGCTGTTTGCGGTGATGTCCGTCACATCGACGATGGGGAGCGCAAAGCGAATATCCGGCTTATCGCTGCCGTAGGTATCCATGGCCTGATGCCAGGTCATGCGGTGGAAGGGCTCGGTGATGTCGATCCCCTTGATTTCGCGCATCATGTGCTTAAAGAGCCGCTCTAAGTGCTGCAGGATTTCTTCCTGCCCAACGAATGAAAGCTCCATATCAAGCTGGGTGAATTCCGGCTGGCGGTCGGCGCGCAAATCCTCATCGCGGAAGCAGCGCGCCACCTGATAATAGCGGTCAAGGCCGCCCACCATCAACAGCTGCTTGAAAATCTGCGGGCTTTGCGGCAGCGCGTAGAAGGAGCCCGCGTGCACGCGGCTGGGCACGAGGTAGTCCCGCGCGCCCTCGGGTGTGCTTTTGGTTAAGATGGGCGTTTCCACATCCACAAAGCCGTCCGCGTCCAGATAATCCCGCGCGGCTTTGACCACCCGGTGCCGGAAGCGCAGCGCTTCCTGCATCTGCGCGCGGCGGATGTCCAGAAAGCGATATTCCATGCGCAGGTCTTCGCGCACCTTTGCGTTGTCCTCAAGCGAAAACGGCAGCGGGTCGGCCTCGCTGATGAGCGTGATGCTGTCCGCCGCAAGCTCGATCGTACCGGTCGCGAGCTTGTCGTTATACGTTTCCGCATCGCGGATGCGCAAAACGCCCTCCGCCATCAGTACGGATTCCATTTTCACGCTTTCCGCAATGGCGAATTCTTCTTTGCTGAGTGCATTGAGGTTGCAGACCACCTGCAGCGTCCCCTTGCAATCCCGTAAATCCAGAAATATGACGCCGCCCATATCGCGCTTGTGGAATACCCAGCCGCTGACTTTGACGCGTTCGCCTACCTGCGCTTCGGTGAGCGCGCCGCAATGTGCCGTTCGAAACATGCCTTTTCCTCCTTGCCTGACCGTCTGGACCGGGAGACGTTAGGGGCGCCAGTTCATAATGGTCACGCATTGCCACCGGCACTGTACTCCCTTATTCACTGGGCTTTCGCTTCGCTGCATCCGCCACTGGCGGCGCTCAGCTTCGCCTCCTAAGACCCCACCAAAGGATACATCCCTTGGAACCCTGCCGCATTCTATAATTTCAGATAAAAAAACAGCCTTCCATCCCGTTTGGGACGAAAGACCGTAGTCTCACGCGGTACCACCCAATGTAGCGCAAAGCGCTCACTCTGTGACGACACGCCAAATCCTTCATAAAAGGAGCGGGCGGATCGTTTCCGGCTGTAACGCGCCGGGCGCGTCCGAGTCTACTACGCTTTAAGCGGTTCGGTCGGAGGCTCCGAGCTGTTCTTCCCCTGTACGCGCCGTACCGCTCTTCCACCAGGTGAGCGGCTCTCTGTGCCGTTTCATACAGGCTACTCGTCTCATCATCGCCATGCTGCGGGGTCAATCGATAGTATGAACGCATTATACCGTCCGGTATACGCTTTGTCAACGCTTTTGTCCTTATCTTATGTATTGTTTTGCGCAGGGGCAACCGTAAAACGTATTTTTTTCAATCAGGTATCACAACCCAATACATACCCACATATATATGTAATACGGAAAGGGGAAACCGGTATCCTTTCCAAACGGCAAGCAGACTGCAGCCCGGTCTGAATTGCTTTACAACCTTATACAGAAGCCTCCAGAGCCAAAACGCTCAACAAAAGCCTTCACCACCGCCGGGGGGACGCCCCCGGCGGTGATTTATTGTGTCACAAAAGCACCTACGGCACTTTTGTGAAGGATGTCAGGAAGTACCTGCTCGTGCCTCGCGGGCGGTACCTCCTGCAGGGAAACCCTTGCTATGCAAGGGTTTGCGCCGCCACCGCGCGTGTCGCTGGCGGCGAATGGAAGCTTTCTATTTTGTCCTCCATGCTATAGAACGGACTCAAGTCCGTCTCTGTGTTTACCATCCACCGCGCTTGCGCGCAACATCCGGAACGGATATAATGATAGCTGCCGTCATCAGGCAAACGCAATGAGGAGGAGAGACTGTGGAACAGAAAAAATCGGTTTTGAGCGGTATCCAGCCGTCCGGCGTACTGACGCTGGGTAATTATATCGGGGCTCTCCGCAATTGGGCAAAGCTGCAGGCGGACTTTAACGCGTATTACTGCGTGGTGGATATGCACTCCATCACCGTTCGGCAGGACCCGGAGGTGCTGCGCCGACGCTCCATTGAGACGATGGCGCTCTTAATCGCCTGCGGCGTGAGGCCGGAGAGTTCCACCATGTTCATCCAATCCCATGTGCCTGCGCATACGCAGCTGACCTGGGTGCTTTCCTGCAACACGTACATGGGGGAATTATCCCGCATGACGCAATTTAAGGATAAATCCGCCCGCCATACGGATAACATCAATGCGGGCCTGTTTACCTACCCCGTGCTGATGGCGGCGGATATCCTTCTTTACCAGGCCGATTTGGTGCCGGTGGGCGCGGATCAGAAGCAGCACATCGAAATCACGCGGGACGTTGCCATCCGCTTTAACAACGCCTATGGAAAGACGTTTACCATCCCCGATCCTTACATCCCCGAGGTGGGCGCAAGGATCATGAGCCTGCAGGAGCCGGACAAGAAGATGTCCAAATCCGACGATAACCCGAATGCGTACATCGCACTTCTCGATACGCCGGATATCATCATGAAGAAGATGAAGCGTGCCGTGACGGACAGCGAAAACTGCATCGCATATGATGAAGCGCGCCCGGGTGTTGCGAACCTGCTTTCCATCTACAGCACCTGTGCCGGGGAAACCATCCCCGAAGCCGTTGCACGGTTTGAAGGCAAGGGCTATGGCACATTGAAGGTTGCAACGGCGGAGGCGGTGATCTCCGTACTCGAACCCGTGCAGAAGGAATTTTACCGCGTGCTCGAGGAGAAGGAATACCTCAACAAGACCATCCGCTACGGCGCCGAAAAAGCGGGGGAGACCGCGAACAACACCCTGCGGGATGTATACGACAAGGTCGGGTTCAATTCGTTCGGGATATAAAACAAAACATTATGCATAAAAAGACGTCCCGGCCAATCGGCCGGGACATTTTGTTATTTGTATTACCAAGAAAACTGATATACCGTTTCGCTCTTGAACGTCTCGCCCGCGCGGAGTATGGGGCCTTCAAA
>JAEYLA010000234.1 GCA_023461495.1 Bacillota bacterium
ATGGCCTGGGCCGGTTGCTCCTGCGGCGCTCCCGCAGCAGCCGGCAGCGGGCTTTCTAACGCCGCGCCGATCTCAAGCGCATCCTCTGCGGATTGTTTTGGGGTGCACCCGGCAAGAAGCAACAGCAGCATCACTATGGCCGCAAGCAGCCTATATCGTTTTGCCATAAGTTCCCGCCTCCTTTCTAGGTCAGCCAGAGAGCGTATGCCTGCTTTAGAGCAGCTGAGAACCTTGCTCTACCTCAGCAACGTGCTGAGTTTCGCGTCCGCATCCTGCATCAGGGTATTGAGCAACGCATCCACTTCCGGCTCGGTCGGCGCGCCCGCGCCGATGTAGAGCTTCAATTTGGGCTCCGTGCCGGAAGGCCGTACCACCACCCATGCGCCGCCTTTTAGCAGCAGACGGATCATATCCGAATGGGGAAGTGTCAGCGGTTCCTGGTCTCCCGTTGCAAGCGTCTGGCGTTTTCTTTCCTTATAGTCCTCAATGGCTTCCACCTCAATGTTTCCCAACGTGAACAGCGGGGAAACACGAAGCGCTTCCATGGCGGAGGCGATCTTCTCCATGCCCGCCTTCCCGGCGAGCGTGTAGGATTTGACGCTTTCCTTGAAAAAGCCGTAGTCTTCGTACACTTCTGTAAGCGCGTCCTTCAAGGTCATATGGCGCAAGCCATAGGCTGTGCAGAGTTCCGCCGCGAGCATGGCCGCGCAGATGGCGTCCTTATCCCGGGAAAAGCCGCCCGCGAGGAAGCCGTAGCTCTCTTCAAAGCCAAACAGGAAGGTGTGCGCTCCCGTTCTTTGGCTTTCATCAATTTTTTCAGCGATAAAGCGGAAGCCGGTGAGCACATCGTCAAGCTGTACGTGAAAGCGCGCGCAGATGGCGTCCGCAAGACGCGAACTGACGATGGACTTGACAACGAGGGCGTTGTTTGGCAGCTTTCCCTGCGCATGCAGCGTAGAGAGGATGTAATGCAACAGCAGGCAGCCAATTTGATTGCCGGAAAGCACGGTGAACGCGCCGTTCTTTTCCCGCACGGCGATGCCAAGGCGGTCCGCATCCGGGTCGGTCGCCAGGATGCAGTCGGCGCCCGTTTCGTTTGCAAGCTGCATCGCAAGCGTAAAGGCGCTCGGGTCCTCGGGATTTGGCGCTTTTACGGTGGGGAATTTGGGGTCAGGCTCCGCCTGCTCCGCAACCACCCGCACGTTTGTCACGCCCACGCGTTTTAAGATTTCCTGCACGGGAATGCTGCCGGAGCCATGCAGCGGCGTATAGACAATTTTCAGTTCGCTCCCGTGCGCTCGGAGAAGCTCCGGCTGCAGCAAAAGCGTGGTGGTGGCATTGTAGTACGCCTCGTCCACCTCGCGGCCGATCATTGTGAAAAGCCCTTGTCTGAGCGCTTCTTCGCGCTGCATCGCCTTGGGTTCAAAATAGCCGACGCGGTTGATCCTTTCAAGCACCGCATCTGCCTGAACAGGGCCAAGCTGGCCGCCATGCTCCCAATAAACCTTGTATCCGTTGTAGGCGGGCGGGTTATGGCTTGCCGTAATCACAACGCCTGCGATACAGTTAAAATGCCGTATGGCAAATGAGAGCTGGGGCACGGCGTGCAGCCGTTCAAACAGATACGTGCGGATGCCGTTGTTTGCAAGCACAAGCGCCGTTTCAAGCGCAAACGCATCCGAATACAGGCGCGAGTCGTACGCGATGGCAACGCCGCGCTCTTTTGCGCCCGGGATGGAGCAAAGGTAATCCGCAAGCCCCTGCGTGGCGCGCCGCACCACATAAGCGTTCATGCGGTTGGTGCCCGGCCCGATAATGCCGCGAAGACCTGCCGTACCAAACGCAAGCTCGGTATAAAAGCTTTCCTCCAGTTCCGTCTCCGGCATCCCCGCAAGCGCAGCCTTTGTGGCTTCGTCCGCTTGTTCGTTCCATTCCAACGCTCTGTTCCGGTAATCCATACGCGCTCCCCCTTTGACTCTATAATCTTACACTTCCTCTGCCGGCTGCTCCCGCATGGGAGAAATCGTGCAGCCGCGCGAAAAGCTGTATACGTTTGCTGTGCCCACCACCAGATGGTCGTACAGGCGGATATCGATGCTGTTGAGCGCAGCGCGCACCGCCTGCGTCGCTTCAAAATCGCTGTTTGAGGGTGCAGAATCGCCGCTTGGATGGTTGTGCAACAGCAGCACCGCGCTTGCCCTGTGCAGCAAGGCCGATTCCACCACGCGCCGCGGGTACAATGGCGCTTCACTCAGGGAACCTGTCAGCAGGCGCTCCGCGTGTAGCAGGCGCATGTTCGCGTCAAGGCTGACAGCATATACGCTCTCGTACCGTTCGTTTCGCATCAGATCCAGCGCATAGCCTGCGGCGTCCGCAGGCGAGGTGATGCGCATGCGCTGCTTTTTCCGGGCGGAGGCCTCCGCGTGGTAGGCGGCGCTGTCCCCAATAAGCCGCAGGAATACCGCCGTACGCTCGCCCACGCCTTCAATACTGTTTAGTTCCGCCACTTCGGCGGAAAGCACCGCCTGCAGGGAGCCCAAACGGTCGATAAGCCTGTGGGCAAGCTCGTTGGTATTGCGCCGCGCGATCACGTAGGTCAGCAGAAGCTCCAAAATCTCATGCTCCGTAAACGCGCCGATGCCATGATTGGAATACCGTTCGCGCAGGCGCTCGCGATGCCCTTCATGCATACGCTTCCTCCCTACTCTGCGGAAAGCTGTTTTTCCAGCTTGTGCTTGATGCGCTGGAGCGAGTTGTCAATGGCCTTTACGGAACGGTTAAGGCTCTCCGCAATCTCCACATAGGAACGCCCTTCCAGGTACAGCGTAAGTACCGAACGTTCCAAAGGGGACAGTGAGGAAAGCAGCTGCTCCTCCATACTTTCATACGTTTCCCGGCTGATCAGCGTTTCCTCCGGATCGCTCACGCGGGCCGCGCTCAACACGTCCATGAGCGTGCGCTCCGGCTCCTCGACAAACATGGGCCTGTTCAACGATACATAGGAGTTGAGCGGAATATGCTTCTGCCGGGTCGCCGCCTTGATGGCGGTGATGATCTGTCTTGTGACGCACAGCTCCGCAAAGCTGCGGAACGACGCGTTCTTATCGGGGCTGTAGTCCCGGATCGCCTTATAAAGGCCGATCATGCCCTCCTGGATGATGTCCTCCCGGTCTGCGCCCACCAAAAAGTAGGAGCGGGCGCGCACGCGGATGAACGGCTTGTATTTTTCATACAGCAGGTCTTCGGCGATGCGGTCCCCC
>JAEYLA010000235.1 GCA_023461495.1 Bacillota bacterium
CAACGGGGATGACGTTCGCCAGTTTGAAGAACGCGCTCTGCATGATGGTGTTGATGCGGCCGCCCATGCCGACCTCGCGCGCAAGGTGGATGGCGTCGATGTTGTAGAACTTGAGCTTCTTCCTTGCGATGGTGCGCTTCATTGCGGCGGGCAGTTCGTGTTCCATTTCCTCCACCGTCCAGGGGGAGTTCAGCAGGAACACGCCGCCTTCCTTGATGTTTTCGGTCACAGCGTAGCGCGTGACATAGGAAGGATTGTGGCAGGCCACAAAGTCCGCCTGGGTAATGAGATACGCACTCTGGATGGGCTTTTTGCCAAAACGCAGATGCGATACCGTAAAGCCGCCGGACTTCTTGGAGTCATAGGCGAAGTAGCCCTGCGCATAAAGCGGGGTATGGTCGCCGATGATTTTGATAGAGTTCTTGTTCGCACCTACCGTGCCGTCCGAACCCAAGCCGTAGAACTTGCAGGCGATGGTGCCTTCGGGCGCGGGGTTGATGTGATCCACCACGTCGAGAGAGAGGTGCGTGACGTCGTCCACAATGCCCACGGTGAAGTGGCTCTTGGGAGACGCGGCATCGAGGTTGTCATAAACAGCCTTGACCATGGCGGGCGTGAACTCCTTGGATCCCAGGCCGTAACGGCCGCAGACGATCTCCTTATCGCACACGCCGGCTTCCTTGAAAGCGGCGACGATATCGGTATACAGGGGCTCGCCAAGGGAGCCGGGCTCCTTCGTGCGGTCGAGCACTGCGATCTTTTTCACGCTCTTGGGGAGTGCTGCTAAGAACCTGTCCGCAGCGAACGGACGATAGAGGCGGACCTTCAGTACGCCAAGCTTTGCGCCCTTCGCGTTGAGGTAGTTGATGGTTTCTTCACAGACGTCTCCGCCGGAGCCCATGATGATGATGACCTTTTCAGCGTCCGGTGCGCCGACATAGTCAAACAGGTTGTACTTGCGGCCTGTGAGCTTGCCGACCTCTTCCATATAGTGTTCGACGATAGCGGGAACGGCGTTATAATACTTGTTCGCAGCTTCGCGGCCCTGGAAGTAGATATCCGGGTTCTGCGCGGTGCCTGCCTGGTGCGGATGCTCCGGGTTAAGGGCACGGGCGCGGAACTTTTCCAAAGCCTCATAGTCAAGGAGCTTCGCCATATCCGCATAATCGATATCCTCGATCTTGGATACTTCGTGGGAGGTTCTAAAACCGTCAAAGAAATGCAGGAAAGGTACGCTTGCCTTGATTGCGGAAAGATGCGCCACCAGCGCCAGATCCATGACTTCCTGTACGGAAGCGGCGGAAAGCATGGCAAAACCGGTCTGCCGCGCGCCCATCACGTCGCTATGGTCGCCAAAGATGGAAAGCGCATGCGCAGCCAGCGCGCGGGCGGATACATGGAACACGCTGGGCAGCAATTCGCCAGCGATCTTATACATATTGGGGATCATCAGCAGCAAGCCCTGGGATGCGGTGAACGTGGTTGTGAGCGCGCCCGCAGCAAGGGAGCCGTGCACAGCACCCGCGGCGCCGCCTTCGCTCTGCATTTCAGCCACACGCACGGTCTGGCCAAAAATGTTCTTGCGCCCTGCCGCGGCCCATTCGTCTGCTACTTCCGCCATGTTGGAGGAAGGCGTGATGGGATAGATCGCCGCGACTTCCGAAAACGCATACGCGACATGCGCCGCAGCGGTATTCCCATCGATAGTGACGGTTCTTGGCATATTGTACCTCCTGAGTAATGATTATTTGAGTTGCCGCCTATGGAAAATGCAACAATTCCACGCAAAAAACGACAGGGTCGAAAACCCATACTTATTATAGTGGCGCGCTTATGGAGTGTCAAGGAATGCTTCCCCGAAAACGCCCGTAAATCCTAAAGATTTTACTTTCCCTCTATACTAGGAAAATAGTTTTTCCTTATACCGCTCCAACAGCAGCAGCAGCGGGATGCCCAGCCCGTAGCAGGCCACGATTTGCCCCGCCGCGACATAGAGCGCGCACACCAGATAGGATGCGCCCACCATATAGATATCCGAAAGCAGCCACCCCACCACCAGCGCATTGACGATGACGGCAGGAGCTGGCGCAAGCCAGCGCCCCAGCTTATATGGAACACGCCGGGAAATCACATACGACAAATACGCGGCAACCAATGTCGCCAGGCTGCCGAATATGACGTCCAGCGGCAGCAGCCCCACCGTAAACATCATAATGATGTTTGCCACCAGGCAGCCTACAAACAGGCCGGGAATGGCCACGGGCGTAAGAAACGGCAGGAAACTGAGCGCCTCGGAAATGCGGCACTGTACCAGTCCCCAGCTGATTGGCGCTACCGCGTATGTCAATACAAAGTAGATCGCCGCGATCATCGCGCCTTGGATCAGGTATTTTGTTTTCAAGTTGCAGCCTCCAGAAGTTTGTTGATATTGGCACGTCCTCGTGTAAGGACGTGTTCTTCGTCAATGCCAACAAGCGCTCCATCCCGTACGCGGATGCGGCCGTTTACAATGGTGTAGTCAACAGGCCTATGATACCCCACCGTGCCAAACAGGTTTTTCGGATCAAGCTCCGCGCCCACCATATCAAGCCTGTTTTTTTTGATCAGGAACGCGTCCGCGCCGAAGCCTTCCGCAATCTGCCCGAGCTTTTCCCGGCCAAGGATTTTTGCGCTGCCGCGGGTGGCTACCTTTAAAAGGTCATACCCCGTAGGCGCATCCTTTCCGTAGGTCAGCCGGTGCAAAAGGTACGCCGTGCGGATTTCTGAGAGCAGGTTGGAGCAATCGTTGCTTGCGCTGCCGTCTACAGCAAGCCCCAAGGAAACGCCTAAGCGCAGCATATCCGGCACCCGGCACACGCCGGAGGAGAGCTTCATGTTGGAGGCCGGGCAATGCGCAACGCCCGTGCCGTTTTGCGCCATGCGTTCTAATTCTGTGTCGTTTAGATAAATGCCATGCGCATACCAGACGTCGGAGCCTGTCCAGCCGACACTTTCCATATAGTCGTAGGGGCGCATGCCGCGGGTTTCTAGCATATACGCTTCTTCATCCTTGGTTTCGCACAGGTGCGTATGCAGCCTGACGCCGTACGACCGCGCGAGGATTGCGGATTCACGCAGCAACTCCGCCGTGACGGAAAACGGGGAGCAAGGCGCCAGCGCCACCTGACGCATGGCGTAATCGCTTTTGTCGTGGAAGGTTTCAATCAGCCGCACGCTGTCCTTTAGTATGGCGTCCACATCCTGCACAACGGAATCCGGCGGGAGGCCGCCGTCTTTTTTTGATAAGCTCATGCTCCCCCGGGTTGCGTGCATACGGATAGAAAGCGCGTCCGCGGCGGCAAACTGCGCATCGATCAAAGCGCCTGAAGCCGCCTTAGGGAATACATAATGATGGTCAAGGCAGGTCGTGCAGCCGTAGCGCATCAGCTCGCCCATGCCCGCTAAAGAGCTTAGATATACGGTCTCCTCATCAAGCCTCTTCCAAATCTCATAAAGCGTTTTGAGCCAGTCAAAAAGCTCCATGTTCTGTACTTTGGGGATGTTGCGCGTAAAATACTGGTACAGGTGGTGATGGGTATTGATTAAACCTGGGTAAAGAAAATATCCCGTTGCGTCAAGCACTTCATCCGCCGCATGCTCTTGCGTTGAAATATCGGCAATCACGCCGTCTTTACAATAGACGTTGACGTTGTGGAGCACGCTATCCTGATTGTCACATGTCACAAGGGTATCTGCATTTTTAATAAGAAGGGAAGACATGAACCGGTTCCTCTTTTCCCCTTGCATTTCGTTTGCCACAGCTAGTATATCATATGGGCACCGGTTGACAAAGCGGCAAACGGGATATATTCTATAATTAGATATTTAGACAATCATCTAATTATAAGGAGGTGTTTCCGTGGGCGATACATGGAATGCACTCGCCGACCCGACACGCCGGAAAATTCTTAGCCTGCTGCGCAAGGGCGACAAAACCGCAGGGGAAATTGCCGCGTGCTTTACCATGAGCAAACCATCCATCAGCCATCACCTGAACACGCTGCGCGAAGCTGGCCTGGTGGATGCGGAAAAGAAAGGCCAGAATATCGTGTATTCCCTCAATACAAGCGTGCTGCAGGATATGATGCAGCTGTTTGCCGCGTTTCTTGAAAAGGAGGATCGCCATGAAAAATAAGCTGATGCTGATGCTCACCGTCGTACATGCACTATTGCTTGCCGCGGCGATTGCGTTGATCGAGCAGGAGATCGTTCCCATCCACTGGGGAATCAGCGGCGCTGCGGATAGGTATGGCAGCAAGTGGACGCTGCTTTTGTTTGCGGGTATTCCGCTGCTGCTGCAGCTCTCAAAAGGATACTATCATCAAAGGGCGTCCGGCAACGCCGCCGTTCAAAAGAACGCCACGTTGGAAACGCGCACCATTAGCGCCATCACGCTGCTGCTGATTGCCATCAGTTGGGGCATTTATGCCATGACCGCCGCCAACATGACGGACATCGGCGGGATATTCCCGGGTGCTTTTTCCATGCTGCTGGGGCTTTTTCTGATGTATATTTCCAATTCCCTTCCTACCGTCAAACAGAACCGCTGGTACGGCATCAGGGTATACTGGACGCTGACCGATGAAGAGGTGTGGAAAAAAGCGCACCGCTTTGGCGCATACACCGGCATGGCGGGCGGGTTTCTTGCGCTGCTGTTTGGTGTTGCCGCATTCGTCAAAGATGCCCCGCTGCTTGCAGCGCTTGGCGTATTTGCAGGAATCTTGGGAGTCGCTGTCATTCCAATCATTTATGCGGGCGTGTGTTACCGGAAAATCCATCCTAAAAAGCGACCTTAAAACCAATTGACAGCAGCCGCCGCAGGTTGTAATTTGTACAAGGAACCTTTTTTGATGCGCTGTCGGGAACCTGCAACAAACATAAGCGCATACTTCAATTTGAAAAGGGGATTGTATATGAAAGTTGGCTGCGTGAAGGAAATCAAGAACAATGAGTCCCGCGTGGGAATGACGCCGGACAACGCACAGGAATACTGCATGCACGGCCACCAGGTGTTCATACAAAAGGGCGCGGGCCTAGGTTCCGGCTTTTCCGATGAGGACTATGCCGAAAACGGCGCTGCGGTGCTGGAAACCGCGGAAGAGGTCTGGGCAAGCGCAGATATGATCGTAAAGGTCAAGGAGCCGCTATCTCAGGAATACCCGTTCATGCGTGAAAACCAGATTATTTATACCTACCTTCATCTTGCAGCCGACAAACCCCTGACAGACGCCCTATTAAACCAAAAGTGCAAAGGCGTTGCCTATGAAACGCTGACCGACGCGCGCGGCGCGCTGCCCCTATTAAAGCCCATGAGTGAAATCGCCGGGCGCCTGAGCGTAATTGAGGGCGCGCACTGCATGGAAAAACCCTTTGGCGGCTGCGGCGTGCTTATTTCCGGCGTTCCCGGCGTGCGTAAAGCAAAGGTCGTCGTCATCGGCGGCGGCATTGTTGGCACCAACGCCTCCAAGATGGCGCTGGGCTTGGGGGCCGATGTCACGATACTCGACGTCAATCTGGACCGCCTCACCGAGCTTGACAACATGTTCAACGATAAGCTCAAAACCATCTACTCCACACGTTCCTCCCTCGAGCGCGAGCTGTCCAATGCGGATCTCGTAATCGGAGCAGTGTTGATCCCGGGTGCTTCCGCGCCCAAGCTCATCAAGCGCGATATGCTCAAGTGCATGAAGCCCGGTACCGTCATCGTGGATGTGGCCGTTGATCAGGGCGGCTGCGTAGAGACCACGCATGCGACCACGCACGACGCGCCCACGTTTATTGTGGACGGCATTGTGCATTACTGCGTCGCGAACATGCCGGGAGCGGTGCCGCATACCTCCACGCTGGCGCTCACCAACGCTACGCTTTCCTACGGCCTCAAAATCGCGGATCTCGGCCTGGAAGGCGCCGCTGCAAAGCACCCCGGCATCCTAAGCGCCATCAATACGTATGACGGCAAATGCACATACAAGGGCGTCGCGGATGCGTTCGGCATTGCGTATACCGCTCCCGCGTCCATCGTGCTTGCGGGTTAAAAAACCAGTCTTTCTAAAGGGGCGGGAATACCCGTCCTTTTTTGTTGCATCTTTTGTCATTCTCTGAGCGGTCACAGGTTTCCTGTTTGAAGCAAGCCCGCATTGCTTATAATCATACCGTGCGGATGCATGCCGTTTTTTTGTGTACCCGCATCCAGAAAGAACAACCGTCTTTCCCATTCAAAAACAACCAAAGAGGTGAACAGCATGTTTTCTGAAGTCAAAACATTGAACAACGGCGTTGAAATCCCTCTGCTCGGTCTTGGCGTGTATCAGATTCCACAGGGCCGCGCGACTGTGGACGCGGTGGCAAGCGCATTAAAATTGGGCTACCGCCATATCGATACCGCAGCCATTTACGGCAATGAAGGGGATGTCGGCGCCGGCATGAAGCAAAGCGGCGTTGCCCGCGAGGATATCTTCCTGACCACCAAGCTGTGGAACGAAGAAATGCGCAGGGGCCGCATGCGCGAAGCGTTCTTTGAAAGCCTCGCGCGCCTGCAGACGGATTATGTGGACCTTTACCTTATCCACTGGCCGGTTGCGGGACGGTATGTGAACAGTTGGAAGGTCTTAGAGGAGCTTTATGCCGAAAAGCGCATCCGTGCCATCGGAGTCAGCAACTTCCACAAGCACCATATGGAGG
>JAEYLA010000236.1 GCA_023461495.1 Bacillota bacterium
GCATGCGGCAATCCGCATGAGATCGGTGCTGCAAAGCTGATGCTTGCGGTTTTTCGCGGGGAGAGCCCGGAAGATCCCAGGTTTGAAAACGGAGGTGAAGCCGAACTTATCTGGTTTATGGAGGTGCTTGATTGCATGCTCAAAGCAAAGGCGTTTTCCTGCTTTGACAGATTGCTCCCGAGCCTCAATTATGTGGACGCAAAGCAGGTATTGCTGCGCCTCGCGGCAGTTTTTGATGAAAACGGATATCCGGCGCTTGCCAAGGAGCATGTGCTGCGCAGCATCCGGGAGCTGGATCACATTGACGCCGTGGGGGCGGGGATCTTATATCGGACTGTGCGCTAATACTAACTCTGAAAAAAGGATTTGTACTTTCTTAATATATGCGTATAATAGGCCTAAGTGAGACTGGAGGAGGCGTACGCATGGAAAACAGAACGTTTGTCAGCGCCCAAGCGGTGGATGCGGTGCAGCAGTGCCCAGGGGTGATGCGCCAAGTGCTTTCCTATTGTGAGGAAGTCATGATGTGCCGGTTTACGCTCGAAAAGGATGCGGACATCCCCCTGCATGCGCATGCCGCGGTACAGAACGGGTTTGTATTGTCCGGCAAGCTGGAATTTTTGCGCGCAGACGGCAGCAGCTATCTTGCAACGCCCGGAGACAGCTACGTATTTCTTTCCAATGAGCCGCATGGCGTGCGCTGCCTGGAGGAAACCGTTGTGGTGGAAAGTTTCCTGCCTGCGCGGAAGGAATTTCTGTAACCGTCAATAAAGGGTTTGCTCCACCCGGGTGATTTGTGATTCCGTATTGGCTTCTACAAAGGAAAGCACATGCGAGAGGATGCTGCCCGCCAGCATGCTGTCGGCGGCGATTGCGGCAACCCCCAATACGATGATTTGGTGCGTATCCTGCTCTGCGATTTCCGCAACGGATACGTTGAATTTATTCCTGAGCTTTGCCTGAAGGCTCTTGACCTCGGCGCGTTTTTCCTTGAGGCTGTGTACCCAGTTTGCGTGCATATGAAGCTCCATGACGGCGATGCGCATCAAAGGCCGCCTCCTTTCTGTTTGGGACTTATTATGCAAATGAAGCATACCCCGCATACGTCGGGCGGAGAGGCGACTTTACACGGAGGAACGATGGACCTTTCTATACAACATTTGGAGGGCGCCTGCCTTTGCGGGCAGGCGCATACGCTTTTTACAAAAGAAATTCTGCTCGAGCGGGGCGCGCTTATGCTGCTGCCGCAGGTCATATCCCGTTATGGATACAAAACGCCGCTTGTGGTGTGCGATGGCAACACGTACCTTGCGGCGGCGGGCGCAGTAACGCGGCTGCTTGGCTGTGAAGCCGTGGTGCTGCCCGAACGCGGCCTGCATGCGGACGAGCATGCGGTAGAGCGGTTGCGCGCATGCCTGCCACAGAATGCGGATGTACTCCTCGCGGTAGGCGCGGGAACCATACACGATATCGTGCGGTATACGGCGTATGAACGGCAGCTTCCGTTCATTTCCGTACCGACTGCAGCGAGCGTGGACGGATTTGTTTCCACGGTTGTCGCCATGACATGGAAAGGGCTCAAAAAAAGCTTTTCTTCCGTAGCGCCCCTGGCTGTCATCGCGGATACGGACGTATTGATCCATGCGCCATACCGGCTGACGGCGTCCGGCGTTTCGGATTTGATGGGGAAATATACGGCGATTGCGGATTGGCGCATCGCCCGTCTTGTGACAGGCGAGTTTTTCTGCGAGAAAATTGCCAATATGGCGCTCGAAGCAGTGGAAGCGGCGGCGGGCGCGCTATCCGGCTTGCAAAATGCAGATACGGAGGCGTATGAACGCCTCATGTATGGGCTCCTGCTTTCAGGGCTTGCCATGCAGATGGTGGGGAATTCGCGTCCGGCCTCGGGCGCGGAGCACCATCTTTCCCACCTGTGGGAGATGGAGGCGGTCAATGCGCATTTAGACGCCCTGCACGGGGAGAAGGTCTCCGTCGGCTTAATGTTGCTGCTTCCGCGCTACCGGGCGGTCGGCCGTGCGATACGCGAGGGGCGCTGCCATGTACGCCCATACGGAGGGCTGGAGCGAAAGCTGCTTGAAGCAGCGTTCAAAAACCCAGAAAAACTGCAGGGAATTCTATTGGAAAATGTGCCCGATCCATTGGAAACGATTGATCTCAAAAAGCTTGAGGAGCAGCTTTGTGCCATTGCGGAAGTCACCGAAGCGCTGCCCACGGAGGAGAAGCTTCGGGAGTTCCTTCGTTTGGGCGGATGCAAGTATGCGCTTGCCGACATCGGACTCGCGCCTTCCATGGAAAAACTTAGCCTGCAGCTGGCGCCCTATGTCAGAAACCGCGTGACGCTATTGCGTATGATGAAGCTGCTTTTCATTCAAGAGTAAGCCCGTTCATTTTATTGCACGTCTGTGCTCCGTCTGTGGCGGAGTATTTTTTGTTGCAATGAAACGGAAATGCTGTGATACGTCACACACTGGTTCACGAACACATATATATGGTACTACAACCATAGCATGTATTCGGCGGTACAGCGGAAGCAACTGCTGTATCTGGCTGCGATATGCAGCCGTTATGCCGTGCAAAGCACAACAAGGAGGCAACTTTATGAA
>JAEYLA010000237.1 GCA_023461495.1 Bacillota bacterium
TTCAATCTTGCCGCGAAGCGGGAGGAAAGCAAGGCCAAGCATGTGGTGCGCTCGCTCTTTCATTACTATATGGAGCGTATGGATCGGCTTCCGCCGGAGTTTCTCACGAACGCGCCGGAGGATGGAAAAGAGCGTGTTGTTGCAGACTGGATCGCCTGTATGACAGACCGGTACGCCATCAATCTTTACAAGCGGTTGTTTGTGCCTGAGGAATGGATTTAATTTATTTTCATCTGTTAGGCAGGAATCCGTACAAATGTACCGAATATATTAGGGCGTTGCCCAAAGGGATTGTCCAGTGTTCGGGAAGGAAGGGGGAAAAATGGCGCGGTTTAACGAAACGTGGATGGAGACATTGCTGAGTAAAAACGATATTGTTTCCCTCGTTTCCTCTTATGTCGCGTTGCGCCCCAAGGGAAAAAAACTGTGGGGCCTCTGCCCGTTCCACAATGAAAAAACGCCCTCCTTTTCCGTTTCGCCGGACCGGCAGCTCTATTATTGCTTTGGCTGCGGCGCCGGCGGCGGTATCGTGCAGTTTGCAATGGAAATGGAGAAGCTTCCTTACACGGAGGCCATTGCGTTTTTGGCGCAGCGCGTTAATATGGAGCTTCCGCAGGAAACGGATGACGAAGCCCTGCGGCAGGAGCGCGCGAAGCGGGAGCGGCTGTATGCTGCGGCAAAGGCGGCCGCAGAATTTTTTCACAAGGCTCTGTTATCGGAAGAGGGCGCGTTTGCCCGCGCTTACCTCGCAAACAGGGGGCTGGACGCAGCGATCGTCACCCGCTTTGGCATCGGGTATGCGCCGGATTCGTGGGACAGGCTGATGAAGCACCTGCTCGCGGAAGGGTTTTTGGAAGACGAGCTTGTGGAAGCAGGCTTGCTTGTAAAAAACGCCAAGAGCGGCCGCGTGTATGACGCCTACCGCAATCGGGTAACATTTCCCATCATAGGCACAAATGGGCGTGTTTTGGGGTTTGGCGCGCGTACAATGGGGAATGATACTCCAAAGTACATCAACACCGGTGACACGCCGATTTACAGCAAGCGGCACAATCTTTACGCGCTCAACCTGCTAAAGGGCGCAAAGATATCCGATATTGTGCTGGTGGAAGGGTATATGGACGTCATCAGCCTGTATGCGGCGGGGGTGACCAACGCGGTGGCTTCGCTTGGAACCTCGCTCACACAGCAGCAGGCGCGTTTGATGGCGCGGTATGCGTCCACCGTCTACATCGCCTACGACGGCGACGCTGCGGGCCAGAACGCTACGTTGCGCGGGCTTGACATCCTCGTGGCGGAAGGGCTCAAGGTGCGTGTCATCACATTGCCGGATGGGATCGACCCGGACGACTTTGCGCGCAAATACGGCAAGGATGCCTTTGACAAGCTGCGCGATTCGGCGCTTACGCTCAATGCGTTTAAGCTGATGCGCATGGCGACAGCGTATAATCTTGGCACCGAGGACGGGCGGGAGGAATATGCCCGGGCGGGCTGCCGATTTATTGCGGGGCTTGAGCCTGTGGAACGCGACAGGTACTATGTTGCGCTTGCACGCAGTACCGGCTTTACCGTAGAAGCGTTGCGCGCGCAGGGAGATCAGGCAACGCCCGGGAAGCAGCAGGAAACGCTGCGTTTTCGCAAGGAGAACAGGGGGCGCAGGCAGGGAGAGACGTCGCCAAGGCAGGTAGCCGAGCTTTCTTTGCTGCGGGCCATGCTGCAGGATGATACGGCGGTAGAAAAGGTAAAGGTCTGCGGGTTAGCGCTTGAACATGCGTTTACCAATGAGGTATACCGTATCGCGGCGCAGGCGTTGATGGATGCTTATTTAAATGACGCAAAGCCCGATCTTGCACTGCTGTTAAGCGGGCTTTCGCCGGAGGAAACGCAGCAGCTCTCGGGGGCGTTTGAGGCGGAGACACCGTCGGCAGATCCTTTGAAGCTGGCCGACGACAGCATTCTTCGTATCCGGTTGCTGGATACGGAAGAGGAGATCAGCCAACTGCGTGCGCGCTCAATTGGCGGGGAGATTCCGCTTGCGGAAAAACTCGCTTTGGCAAAGCGTATAGCGGAGCTGGACAACATGCGCAGGCAGCTGCGCATGCAGCAATAGAATAAATAGGGAAAAAGGAGGGGACATTCTTTGGAGATCAAAGAACCCCGCATGAAGAAAATCAACGATCTGTTGGAAAAAGGCAAATCCAAGGGCGTGCTGACCTATAAGGAAATTATGGACGCCCTGGAAGAGCAGGAGATGGATCAAGAACAGGTCGAGGGCGTTTATGATAGAATCGAAGCGCTCAATATCGATGTTGTAGAGGACGTGGAGCTTCCGCCGGACATCAGCGAAGAGATTGCCGCCATTGAAACGGAGCTCGCGGTATCCGAAGGCCTCAATATCGATGATCCGGTTCGCATGTACCTCAAGGAGATTGGTAAAGTTCCTCTTTTAACCGCGGTTGAGGAAGTGGAAATTGCCCAGCGCATGGCCGAAGGAGATCAGGACGCCAAGCAGCAGCTTGCGGAAGCGAACCTGAGGCTGGTGGTTTCTATTGCAAAACGCTACGTCGGGCGCGGCATGCTGTTTTTGGATTTGATCCAGGAGGGCAACCTTGGCCTTATCAAAGCCGTAGAAAAGTTTGACTATCGCAAGGGATACAAATTTTCCACCTATGCGACATGGTGGATCAGGCAGGCGATTACAAGGGCAATTGCGGACCAGGCGCGTACCATCCGCATCCCTGTACATATGGTAGAGACCATTAATAAGCTCATCCGCGTCAACCGCCAGCTGCTCCAGGAATACGGGCGTGACCCCCGGCCCGATGAGATCGCCAAGGAAATGGGGATTACGGAAGATAAGGTCCGAGAGATTATCAAAATTGCACAGGAACCCGTATCGCTCGAAACGCCGATCGGCGAGGAGGAAGACAGCCACCTTGGGGACTTTATTCCCGATGATGATGCCCCGGCGCCGGCGGAAGTGGTGGCGGGCACCCTGTTGAAAGAGCAGTTGATGGATGTGCTGGACACGCTCACCACACGGGAAGAAAAAGTGCTGCGGCTGCGCTTTGGCCTTGACGATGGAAAGGCGCGCACGCTTGAGGAAGTTGGGCGTGAGTTTGCGGTGACCAGAGAACGTATCCGTCAGATTGAAGCGAAGGCGCTCCGAAAGCTCCGGCATCCGAGCCGCAGCAAGAAGCTCAAGGATTTTTTAGAATAAATCGAATAAGACAACCACAAAAAAACGATTGGGACATGCCCAATCGTTTTTTTGTGGTCCAATTTCACCGCAGTGTTCTTTTGCTTTCGAGGATCGCGTTATTCCGCCAGCGGGAAAAAGCTTTGCCTGCCCTCTGCGTCCACAGCCTGCAGTACAGGCGCTTTGCAGACGGGCATGGAGAGCGTGAGCGGAAGCGCGGGCGTATAGATAAAAGAAGCAGGGTGGAATATGCCGTCCTGCACATTGCCGATTGCACAGTAAACAAGCGGGGATACATCGGGGGCTTCATAGCGCTGTACCATGCATGTAACGGAATCCATATGCCTCGTAAACTCTGCGTGTACGGGTGCATGAGGCATGCAGGCAGGGAAGGACAGCGTTAACGGCTGTGCCGCTTCAAAGAGGCTGACCGGATTATGCAGTGTTGTGAGCCGTTTTCTAAGCGCATAGAGCGCAAAGGGGGAGCTGTCGCTTACAAGAAACTGCCGTCCCATCTGCGAGGCGACGGCGGCGGTGGTGCCGCTGCCGGAAAAGAAGTCCGCCACAACATCCCCGGGCCGTGAAGAAACGCCGATGATGCGCCGTAAGAGCGCTTCCGGCTTTTGGGTGGCGTAGCCGTTGCGCTCCGGGTCACGCTGATGCAGGTGCTCAATGTCCGTCCATACATCGCTGGGGTAAACCAGCTGTTCCTCATGATACTGGTAGAGCTTTCCGCCTGAGCGGATGGAATAGGTGACACGCCCTTTTTCATCTATGGTGCGTTTCATATGATTGCGGCGCTCGGGGCCGCGCGGAACCCCTGCGGCTTCAATATGAAAATAGCATTCACGGGATTTGCGGTAGAAAAGAATCGTATCGTGCTTGCGGGAAAAATGGCGCGTGCTGCGTCCGCCCGAACGGTACATCCAGATGATTTCATTCATAAAGTTCTGTTCGCCGAATATGCCGTCAAGCATCAGCTTTAAAGGTGCCGCCATCCGGTAGTCGACATGCAGGTAAAGCGAGCCCGTCCGGTGCAAAAGTTCCCGGCAGCATGTCAGGATAGGGCGCAGAAAATCGAGATACGCTTCCCCTGTAAGGATATCCGAATAGGCAGGACGCGCAATGCTGGTACGGCCAATCTGCATGCGAAACAGGTCGCCGGTGGCAAAGGGCGGATCAAGATAAATCAGCTGTATGCCTTCCGCGCGGCTTTTCAGGAACGATTGCATAAGTTCTTCCGAGCGGCCAAGATAAAATGTGCCCGGGCCACCGCTTGGGTGCAGTTCGCCGGTTACAAAAGCTCCATTCGGCATCATAGGCGCCCCTTTCTGAAAAACTGGCGGTGCTTCAATTCCAAAAACAAAAAATCGGGCAAGCCGCCCGCATGTATTATTCTACTGCCGTGTAGGAATGCGCGGCGGTCAGAATGTGCTGCTCCATACAAAGCTTGGCGCGCTCGGCGTCATGCGCGCAAAGTGCGGCGTAAATTTCTTTGTGTTCCTCCAGCGATTTTGGCGTGCGCGCCGGGGACATCAGCGAGTGCTTCCGCGCGTGCTGCGCGTTTTGATGCAGCGAAACCAATATATGCTTGAGCGTGCGCGAGCTGGACGCGCCGAATATGATTTCATGAAACTCCGAGTCAAGCCGCGCAAGATTGACCGAATCATTCCTGCGGGTATAGAGCTCCATCAGCTCTACCAACTCGCCAAGCTGATCCAGCTGCGCTTGTTTGATCCGCTGCGCCGCCCAGAATGCGGCAAGGCCCTCAAGCTGCAGGCGGATGGTATAAATATCGTTGATGTCTTCCTGCGAAATTCCCTTTACGACGACGCCGCGGTTGGGGATGGATTCCGCCAGGTCTTCAAGTTCAAGCTGCTTGAGGGCTTCACGTATAGGGGTACGGCTTACGCCAAGCTCTTCGGCGAGTTTGGTTTCCACCAGATAATCGCCGGATTGATAACGGCCTTCAATAATGCCGTCCCGGATATATTTGAACACCTTCGCGCTGAGCGAATGGTGATCGCGCGTATCAAAAATATTAGACATTCATGCCTCTCAAAAACCAAAAAATGAAGCGCATACGCTCGCATGCGCAGAGCTGCTTTCATCCACAAGTGTACCTTATATTTCCGGCAAAAACAAGGAAAACCTGTATTCGCGCCTTGCATCTGTCAGCGCGGATGTCATTGAAAAAATCATTCTGAAACGGTACATCCATACATACACTTGGAACAGAAGGGGGACATGCTGCAAATGGAAAATCAAGGGAAACACAAACGAGAAAGTTGGAAAACCGCACTCTTGCCTCTCTTCCCCGCAAGATTACAGCAGGAGTTGCAAAAAGTTGACGATACGCTCCCGCTTGAAGAAATCCGCATCCGCGCCGGACAGCCGCTCCAGCTTTGCTACAGTGGCTATGAACGCCTGCTGCAGGCGGTACCCGGCGTTTTAGATTGCGCCGCGATACTTGAACGTGCCTGTGAGCACTCCATTTACGCATGGGAGGAAGAACTCAAGAATGGCTTTATTACGTTGCCGGGAGGCTACCGCATGGGGTTGTGCGGCAAAGCGGTGGTAAAGCAGGGGCAGGCGGTTGCGCAAACGGACATCACATCGCTGAATATCCGCATTTCGCGGGCATGCCCGGGTGCCGCGGATCATGTCATGCCGCTGTTGCTGCGGCGCGAAGGCACGCCTTACCCGGCGCTTATCATTTCCCCGCCCGGCTGCGGGAAAACAACGCTGCTGCGCGACATTGTACGCCAGCTTTCCGCAGGGCTTGGGGGCGCTTCGCCCCAACGTGTCTGCGTGGTGGATGAGCGTATGGAGATTGCGGGCGCGGTCCGGGGACTTGCGCAGCTTTCTCTGGGACCCAGGACCGATGTGCTTTCCGGGTTTCCAAAGTGCGAAGGCATCCGGCTTGCCGTGCGCGTGCTCTCGCCCGAGGTAATCGTGACCGATGAACTTGGCACCAAGGCGGAAGCGGACGCCGTACAGGAGGCCGCGTATTGCGGCGTTGTGACCATTGCAAGCGCGCATGTAAGGGATATCGCCTCACTTTCAAAAAGACGCGCTCTTATGGAACTGGTGGAAAGCGGCGTATTTGAACGCGTGGTGCTATTGGGAAGAGAGGACGGCCGTGTCGGCTGTGTGGCCGGTATATGGGATGGGGCGCTAAAAGCGCTGCCGTTACAGGGGAGGGGACGGGTATGCTCCATATAATCGCAATGCTGAGCGTATTTGCCGGCTGCGCGTTTGCCGGCATCCGTGCTTCTTCCAATCTGCGTTTCAGAAAGGATACGATGCGCGCGCTTCTTGATGCGCTCACCCGTCTTTCCATGTGGATGGAGTATACGGCCCAGCCGCTTAGATCCCTTGCAAAAAAAGCAAAGACGGAAGAAACGGCGGTATTCTTTGACGCGTTTATCAAGGCGCTCAAGACTGAGGAAGATGTGCTTTCCGCATGGAAAGCGGCAATGGAGCAAGCGCGCAGGGAAGACGCGGGGTTTCACGCACTGCAGGAAGAAGAGCTAGCCATATTGGAAGAATATGCGCAGTCCCTGGGCGGAAGCGACAGGGAGACCCAGGGCAAGAATGCAGCACTTGCACAGCAAAGGCTTGGCGCCGTGCTCAAAGAGGCGGAGAACATTTATAGAAGCAAAGGGCGCGTTTACCGCTCCATAGGCGTTTTGAGCGGAATCGCCGTTGCCATTTTACTGTGGTAAAAGGGAAGGGGAATACGATGGATGTAAGTATGCTTTTTAAAATTGCGGGCGTGGGGATCCTCGTGGCGGTCATCGCCCAGCTGTTAAAGCAGAGCGGGCGGGACGAGATGGCAACCATAGCCGCAATCGTAGGCCTTGTGATTGGCCTTTTGATGATGATCGATATGATCGGCAATTTGTTTGAAAGCGTACGGCAGGTATTTCAGCTTTACTAAGGAGGGGCTTCGGGTGGTAGTCTTTAAAATTGCCGTATTCGCGCTGCTGGCAGCGTCCGTCATTGTGCTGGTACGCACCTACAGGCCGGAGATGGCCATGCAAATCGGTATTATATCCGGAATGATGCTTTTGATCTATATCGTGCTGCAAACAAGCGGTATTTTGGAGAGCATCTCTTCCATTTCGGCGCGCTATGGGATCGATACCGGGTATATCGGGTTGCTGATTAAAATTATCGGCATCGCATACATCGCGCAGTTTGCGGGGGAGATCTGCAAGGATGCGGGAGAATCCTCGCTCGCTTCCAAGGTAGAGCTTGGTGGACGTGTTTTAATACTGGCTGCGGCGCTTCCAGCGGCACTATCGCTGCTTGATATGGTAGCATCGCTGATTCCGGCAGGCGGCACATGAAAAAGAGAATCGTTGTTCTGATTGCTGCGTGCCTGTTGTTGCTGCTTCCGCTTACAGCGATGGCGCAGCCGCCGCAGGAGATTGTGGACGGCGTACAGAACGCCCTGGAGGGCGCTGACGTCGGTGGGTGGAATGATACGTATTCTGGCCTTCCGGAAGACGTGCGCGCGTTGTGGGGCGGCAAAGACCTGTATACGCTCATCAGCGGCTATGCATTGGGCGAGGGCGATTTTTTAGGCGCGACAGTATCGGAGACGATCTCCAACCTGTTCGCCGCGCTGTTGCCGGATGTGATGCCCATGCTTGTGAGTTTACTTGCCATAGCGGTACTGAGCGGATTTTTGCGCGCCATGAGCGAGGCCGGGATGAGCGGCGTCAATGAAATTGCGGGATTTGTGTGCCAGTGCTTTGCAATCGGCGTTGCGATGGTATCCTTTCTTTCTCTTGCGGACCTTGCGCGGGACGCGATAGAACGAACGTCCGCGTTTGTGGAGCTTGCGTTTCCGGCGCTCCTTACACTTTTGACAGCCGGAGGCGGAATTGCTTCGGCAGGCATTTTTCAGCCAGCCATGACCATGCTCTGCAGCGGCGTTTCCGTCGCATTGCAGACAGTGGTGCTCCCTGTAATCCTCATGGGCGGCGTATTCGGCATGCTCAACAATATTACCGGCAAGGTACAACTCGGCCAGTTTTTTAGCCTGAGCAAGACGGTAGCCAAATGGATGATCGGCCTGATTTCCACGCTCTATTTCGGCGTTACCTCCCTGCAGGGGCTGACAGCCGCCTCGTTTGACGGGGTCTCCATCCGCACCGCAAAGTTTGCACTCGATAAAATGGTGCCCATTGTCGGCGGCATGGTGTCAGGCACAGTAGATACCGTATTGGGCTGCGCCGTGCTTGTCAAAAATGCAGTGGGGGTTGCGGCGATCCTCATCGCATTTGGCATCGTCATCGTACCGCTCATCCGGATTGGCATCGGCATGCTTTCCTTCCGCCTGGCGGCGGCGGT
The DNA here is from genome assembly GCA_023461495.1 of Bacillota bacterium. Classification (GTDB taxonomy): domain Bacteria; phylum Bacillota; class Clostridia; order Christensenellales; family CAG-138; genus JAEYLA01. The sequence goes on from JAEYLA010000237.1 coordinate 8,564, forward strand.
ATGTGAGCCCATTGCGGATGCGCGCATTCCAAAGATGCTTGCTTCCCTTGCGGATGTGCTCACCTATCTGTTTGCGGCGGCGGCTTCGTTAAGCATCATGTTCATGATCACGGTGGGGCTGATTATGGGTGCGGGCAACGCCGCGATCGGTTAGGGGGCGATTTTCATGCAAAACGCGCTGTATCAGATTACTCTGCTTATTGCAGGGACCGCGGTTGTGACCACGCTGCTTGAGGTGTTGATCCCGCAGGGAAAGCTCAAGAAAACCGTGCTGTTTGCAATTGGGCTTGTATTCCTGCTCTCCATTGCAGCTCCAATCGGCGGGCTTGTAAATTCCACTTCCACGTTGAAACTTTTTACAGAAAACAATGGCGCGAATTCTTCCGCGCCGCAGGCAACGCCCAATTATGAAGACCTGCTGCGCAAGTATTACGAACAGGGCATTGAAAAAGGCGGTTAGGTGGATCGGTTATCATGCGGCCGATAAAACGCTCAACGCAGAAGGGGGAAGATCGTATTGGACGCGAAAAAGAAATCCAAATCGGCTGAGGCCGGCATATTGGGACGCATCGCGGCAAAGCTCAAGGCGGATAAGAAATTGGAAATGGCAGTCTATGTCGGCCTTGCGCTGTTGATTGTGGTTCTGTACCTCTCCACACTGTTCCCGAAGGAAAGCCAGCAAGCCGCGCTGCAGCCGGAGGCCAAGAGCAATGTATATACTTCACAGACGGAGCTGGAGGTGGAACAACGGCTGGAAAACGTGCTTTCCAGCATCCGCGGGGCCGGACGCGTGGAGGTGATGATCACGTATGAAACGGGGCCGGAGATTGTGACGGCCATGAATACGGATACCAATACCAACCGCTCTGAAACCGTGGACAACGGCAAGGAAAGCAAGGTTGAGCAGCAGACGGAGTCAAAAAAGCCCGCCACGGTTTCAGGTGGCGGCGGTACGGAACCGATCGTCATTACCGAAAAGCAACCCTCGGTGCGTGGTGTGATCGTGGTGGCGGAGGGTGCGGACAATATCAAGGTAAGGATGGATTTACAGCGGGCGGTGCAGACGGTGCTTGATGTCCCCGCTGCAAATATTGAGGTGTTTGCGCTTGGAAGTGCGGATGCCGCAGCAACAACTACCAATCAGAAATAGCAGTTTAGAAAGGGGAAGCGGTATGAAAAAGAAGTATGGAGTACTCATAGGTCTGGTCGTTTTATTGGTGGTGGCGGTGTTTGTCAATATCAGGCTGAACAATGCTTCGGGCGAAACTGCGCCGGAGCCTGTCAACGCCAGCCTGGATCAGACGAAAGGCGGCGTTGTGACAGAGGTGGACGCCGAGGAATATTTTGAGGTGTTCAGAACCGAACGTCAGAATTGGCGCAAAGAGGAAATCGCTTATATCGATGAAATTATCATGAATAAGGATACGGACGCAGAAACGCTTGCGGACGCCCAGCAGCAGAAGCTTGCCATTGTCGGCAATATGGAAAATGAGTTTACCATTGAAAGCCTGGTAAAGGCAAAGGGGTTTGAAGACGTTGCCGTAAACATCAACGGCGGTACCGTCAGCGTCGTCGTCAAGGCGGAGGAAATTACAAGCAAGCAGGCCGCGCAAATTCTTGATATTGTATGCCGGACTACCGATGTTGACGCGGAAAATGTCAAGGTATATCCTTCCGCGCGTTAAAAGCGCGGAAGGACCCGTATGTTTTAGCAATTTTATGGAACCCTTTGTTTGCATTAACAATCGCATCTGTTATAATAGTAAGACCGGATGCGCATCAAACGGTGCCGGAGATGCAATGGAAAAGGAGGTTTGCTCTTTTATGGACAACAGCAACGAGATCATTCCCATAATCAAAGGCGAAGAGGGCGGAAAAATCGTGTTCGCTACGGATGTCATTGCGACCATTGCCGCGCTTGCGGCTGCGGACGTACCTGGCGTTGCGGGCATGAGCGGCGGCATGGTGGAAGGCATTACTGAAATGCTGGGCCGCAAAAACCTTACAAAAGGTGTTAAGGTCGAAGTAGGTACGGAAGAGGCCGCTGTCGATGTGAGCGTTATTATCAAATACGGTTATCGCATTCAGGATGTGTGTTCCCAGATTCAGCAGGCAATCCGGGGCGCTGTAGAAACCATGACCGGGTTGCGGGTGGTGGAAGCCAATGTCTACGTGCAGGCGGTCAACTTTGAAACGGAAGAGCCTGTGCGTGAAGAAAAGCCCAAGAAAGAAAAGCCGGAGCCCAAGCCGGTTGACCCGCCCCGCGTAAAGTGACGCCTCGCGGCCATGCTGTCCGCAAACGTGCGGTTTCGCGGACAGCGGGCTTGTTCTTTTTATAGGAGGCTTATTTTATACGCCGGGATTGGACAAGCTGCAAGGGAACCATAAAAATCCAGGAAGGCTTTTAGGAGAAGGGATTATGAAGGCGAAGCTCTTTGATCGGATATTGCTGGCGTTGCTCCTGATTGTGACGCTTGTTCTTTCGCTGCTGCTCATCGCGCTTTCCGCGCGTATTCTGCCGGTGGAGAATATTCTGGCATTTGTGCAGTTGATGTATACCGGCGTCAACAACGCGGTAATTCTGGCGGCCACGGGCCTTGTGCTCTTCCTCATCACGGTGCGGCTAATGTTTGCGGGCAGCGGGAATAAAAAAGAGGTGCAACCAACGTCTACCTTGGTACAGGCGACGGAACTTGGCGCAACGTTTATTACGCTTTCTGCGATCGATAGCATGGTGCAGAAGCACTGCAGGGCGAATAACCGCATCCGCAATGTGGTCAGCTGTGTGCGCGCCGTACGGGAAGGCGGCGTCACCTTAAGCGTGCGTCTCGCGCTGATGCCGGATACCGATATCCCCACTCTTTCCACGGAGCTTCAAAAAACGCTCAAGGAATATGTGGAAAGGAATTCGGGCATCAACGTGCGCGAAATCGGCATCCTTGTGGAAGATACCTCGAGCAATCCGAAAAGCCGCGTGGAATAGCGCGGATGGAATGAGGTGGCACCCTTGCCTGGATGGAAAGAAAGAGTTTATCATTTTTATACGGAGCACAAATGGACAGTCTGGCTCGTTGCGCTGGGCCTGTTGATCGGGATTTTGATATTGACGATCAATTTCTGGCGCACGTTGCTTTTGATGATACTGGTTGGAGTGTGTTTTTTAATTGGGAGCCTGATGGACAAAGGCGGATGGGAAATGGTGAAGGCCTTTCTGGATCGCATTTTGCCCAAGAGATGAGAAAAGCGAACCGGGAGGTTAATGCCTGCTTATGAGCAGAAAAATCGCGCGTGAAGTTGTAATGAAACTGATTTTTGCCCGAATGCTTGGCGGAGAGAATGACTATCGCTGCATCCTGGAGCAAACCGGAATTGAAGAAGAGCCCCCTCAGGAAGATATTGAATTTGCGGATCATCTTGTTGCCGGCATTGCGGCGGGCACAGACGAGATCGATGCGCTCATCGGCAGCAACGCCATTGGCTGGTCGGTAGGCCGTATGCCCAAGGTGGATCTTTGTATCCTGCGCATCGCGCTTTATGAAATGCTGCACCGGGAGGATATCCCGCACAGTGTTTCCATCAACGAGGCGGTGGAGCTTGCCAAGCGCTTTGCGGGGGACAAGTCGCCTGCGTATATCAACGGTATTCTGGGGACGCTTTCCAAGCAAATTGAGCGCGTATAAGCAAGATACAAGGTGGCCGGGACGACAGCGGAACCAACCTGCATCAAGCTGTTTACCACTTCCATAGCTATTGCAAGTCAATTCGGGCATCGTCTATTTATGAAGGACGATGCTTCGTGTTCGTTTAGGGGATGCAAGGCTCTCCATTTTTTAGCATATCGTTCAACTGATACAGAAAGGATAGGTGGCACTATGGCAAAAGCACAATTGATCGATGGGAAAGCGGTCGCTGCGGCGCAGCGGGAGGCGCTGCTGCCGCATATTGCGCGGTTGAAGGCTTCGGGCACAACGCCCGGCCTTTGCGTTATTCTGGTAGGAAAGGATCCCGCTTCCGAAAGCTATGTCGGCAGCAAGGAGCGGATGGCATCCGCATTGGGCATGCACGGTAGTGTCCAGCGCTTGCCGGAAGAAACCACACAGCAGGAGCTGATGAAGCGTATTGCGGCGTTGAATGACGATCCTCTGGTACATGGCATTTTGGTGCAGCTTCCGCTGCCGAAGCATATCGACCCGTCTGTTGTGGCGTCTGCCATTTTGCCGGAAAAGGATGTGGATGGGCTTCATCCTGCCAATGCCGGCAAGCTGCTCTCAAAGGAGCCGTGCCTGGTGCCCTGTACGCCCAACGGTGTGATTGCGCTTATTGAAAGCACCGGCACAAAGATTTCAGGAAAGCATGCCGTGGTGGTTGGACGCAGCGATATCGTAGGGAAACCCGCCGCCATCCTTCTGATGCACCGGGACGCTACGGTCACAATTTGCCATTCCCGCACAAAGGAGCTTGCCGCTTATACAAAACAGGCGGATATCCTTGTCTGCGCCATCGGCAAGCCCGGCATGATTACGGCGGATATGGTCAAGCCCGGCGCTGTCGTGATCGACGTTGGCACGAGCCGTGTAGACGGCAAGCTGTCCGGAGACGTTGCGTTTGAGCAAGTGAAGGAGGTTGCGGGCCACTTAACGCCGGTTCCCGGCGGTGTTGGTCCAATGACGATTGCTATGCTGATGAAGAATACTGTGGAGGCGGCTGAACGGCAGGCGGGGCTCATATGACGCAACGGGTACTGACCGTTACTCAGCTCAACGATTATGTGGCGGGCTTGCTCGGAGGCGATCCCGTCCTCCGTACGCTGCGTGTACAGGGTGAGCTTTCGGGGTTGAAACGCCATAGCTCCGGGCACATGTATTTTCAGCTCAAGGACGAAAACGCCGTTCTTCGTTGCGTGATGTTTCGTTCTGCGGCGGCGAACCTCCGTTTTACGCCGCAGGATGGTATGAGGGTTGTGGTGGATGGCTATGCTTCGTTATATACAAAGGACGGTCAGTTCCAGCTCTACGCACAGGCAATGCAGAAAGACGGGGAAGGGGAGCTCTATCAGCGTTTTTTGCTTCTGAAAACCAAGCTGGAGGCATTGGGATACTTTGATCCAGCAAGGAAGCGCCCCATTCCGTTCCTGCCTCAAAAAGTTGGCGTCATTACGTCCGGCACAGGCGCCGCACTGCAGGATATCCTGCAGATCATACGCCGCAGGTTTCACCGGATGGATGTTGTGGTTTGCCCGGTTCTTGTGCAGGGCGCGGGCGCGGCGGCGGATATTGCCGCAGGCATACGCGCCATGAATGCGCGCGATGATGTTAGCGTCCTTATCGTGGGACGCGGCGGCGGAAGTATGGAGGATCTCTGGGCGTTCAACGAGCCGGAAGTGGTAAAAGCCGTCTTTGAAAGTCGGCTTCCGGTGATTTCGGCGGTGGGCCATGAAACGGATATCACGCTTTGCGACTTTACGGCGGATCTTCGCGCGCCAACGCCGTCCGCTGCTGCGGAGCTTGCGGTACCCGCCTATGACGCGCTGTTGCAGCGCGTGGACGAGCTGGCATCCGTTCGCTTGCCGCATGCGCTTTCCCGCAGCCTTACCGTAAAAGGGCAGCGGATTTCTCTGTTGATGCGCGCGCGCGGCTTTTCTGCCGCCGCGCACCGTACACAGATGGAGCGCCAGCGTCTGCAGCATGCGAGAAAGAAGCTCGAAACCGCATGCGAAAGTGCGCTCCTGCAGAAAAAGAAACGGGTGGAAGGCGCAATGCAGCGTCTGTATGCGTTGTCCCCGGACGCCGTGCTAAAACGCGGATACGCCATGGTAAGCGATGAAGCAGGCAATCTGCTTCCCGGCATAAAGGAAATGCAGAAAGACATGCAGGTAACGCTTCATATGAACGATGGCGCGGCCAAGGCCCGTATTGAGCGGGTGAACGCGAAAAATCTGTTGTCCAAAGGAGAACACGCATGAGTAAGGATGAATGGTCGATCCCGCAGGATGCGCCGTTTGAAACACTGATGGAAGAGCTGGAAGCGATCGTGCAGAAACTTGAAAGCGGGAACAGCCCGCTCGAAGAAATGGTGGGGATGTATG
>JAEYLA010000238.1 GCA_023461495.1 Bacillota bacterium
AGTAATTCGATTTTGGCTGTATCGGTTTTTCCTCGATAGAAACCGCCTTGCCTTCCTCATCCAGCTCTACCACGCCAAAGCGGTGCGGGTCCTGTACATAGTATGCAAATATGGTAGCGCCCCGTTCTCGGGCTGCCGCCTGCTGCAAATGCGCCTTCAGGCCGCTTCCATAAAAAATGTTATCGCCCAGTATCATGGCGCAGCGGTCGCCTGCAATGAAATCCTCTCCAATTAAAAATGCCTGCGCCAGGCCATCCGGCGAAGGCTGCGCGGCATAACAAAGGTGGATGCCAAATTCCGTTCCATCTCCGAGCAGGCGTTCAAAATACCCAAGGTCCTGCGGTGTGGAAATGATGAGGATATCGCGTATCCCTGCAAGCATCAGGGTCGAAAGCGGATAGAATATCATTGGTTTATCATAAACCGGCAATAGCTGTTTTGATGTCACCATCGTCAGCGGATAAAGACGGGTTCCCGACCCTCCCGCCAAAATAATGCCTTTCACGGCTGCAAGCCTCCCTCATGTAACGATCCATAGTACACAATATGCCCCTGTTACAAATGTGGTGAGGTTTGTATGTTTTCTGCAGTGAGCGCCTGCCGCAGGCACATCCGCCAGACGGTATCATCCGTTTAGGCACACGCCTAGAGCTATGCCCAATCGGGCCCGGATTGTTCTATGCTGCCGTTCTGTGCAGGTAAGTTCTCCCCAAATTGCAGAGTAATGCCGCGCAGCATATAGGAAGTGATCCGCTGGGCGTTGGAATGGCGGCGTCAAATTGGTTCACAGCGGCCAAAAAATCCCCCTGCTGAAGCCTTAGAATCGGCAGTTCCTCAAGCCCGAACCGCTCCCGCAAAAGCTCCATCCATGCATTTTTATCCCAATATAGATTCAGGCCGCTTAAGAATTCCGCAAGCTGGCTTGCACTCTATTCCCATTGCGCTTTGACCGGCCCCGTATCGCGCCCTGTCCGCACCGCCGTTATATAGCTTGTCAGCAGCAGGACACGCTTTACGAGCAGGTTCCCCATCCGCTCCGCGTTTCTTCCCCCGTAGGCTACCGCGAACGCAACGGCAAACGCAGTTGCACTGCGCAATACGCGGGACGCCACATATTGAAAATCCTGCAGTCCGGAACATCAGGCTGATGTGCAGTACCGGATCCAAAACAGAAAATCCATCCAACGCCGCCGGATTTCTTCTTGCCATTCCCCATACACCACCCATCAAAACATGACAATCCAGTATGCCATACGACCAGATTCGGGACGTATGGCCTCCAAAAGCGAAAATGGAGGCCCGTATTTCTACGGGCCTCCATGGATCCGCCGGTGCTTTTGTTTAGAATACCGGCACAACAGCACCCTCATAGGTGGTTTCGATAAACGTTTTTACCTCAGGACTGGTCACAGCCTGAATGAGCGCCTGAACAGCCGGATCGTTCTCGTTGCCGTTCTTCACAACAATGATGTTTGCAAACGTCGTTGCGGCGATGGAGGCGGCGTCTTCCTTTGCAAGCGCATCAGTCGCAACATTGAGGCCCGCCTGGATGGCATAGTTGCCGTTGATGACAGCGATGCTCACATCCTGCAGGGAGCGTGCAAGCTGCTCTGCCGCAATTTCAACGATCTGCAGGTTCTTCGGATTTTCCACAATGTCCTTCGCGGTCGCATTGAGGCCGGCATTCTCTTTGAGCTTGATGAGGCCCTGGGCTTCAAGCAGCAGCAGCGCGCGGGCTTCGTTTGTGGCGTCGTTGGGAACCGCAACCTGCGCCTTATCCTCAAGTGCATCTAAAGTTGCGGCTTTGCCCGCATAGACGCCAAGCGGCTCAAAATGCACGTTTGCGACGGAGATCAGGTCCGTACCCCGCTCGGCGTTAAACTGGTCGAGATAGGGCTTGTGCTGGAAAAAGTTCGCGTCAAGGTCGCCGCTGTCAAGCGCAAGGTTGGGCTGCACATAGTCGGTAAACTCCACGATCTGGAGATCATAGCCCTGTGCCGCCAGGAGCTCTTTTGCGATCTTCAAAATTTCCGCATGGGGCAGGGGCGTTGCGCCGATTTTGATGACGATGGGCGCAGCCGTCTCCGCGGGCACCTCTGCGGGCGCTTCCGAGGGAGCGGCAGCAGTTTCTACGGGTGCGGGGGTGGCTTCCACGGGCGCCGCGGGCGCCGCGCAACCAATGAGCAGCGCAACCGCAAGCAACGCTACAACGAACAGGGAACCATACTTCTTCATGACTTTCTTCCTCCGAATCAAATTTTTCTTTTATCCGAACGTTTGGCAATTCGCATGCCAACCTCCTGGAATATCTGTACAAGCACCACCAGAAGGGCTGCCGTTACCAGCATGATGTCCGTCTGATACCGGTTGTAGCCGTAGCGGATGGCAATATCGCCCAACCCGCCGCCTCCCACAAAGCCGGCCATTGCGGAATACCCCAATATGGTGGTAATAGAGATGGCCGCGCCCACAATGAGAGATGGCCGCGCCTCCGCGAGGAGCACCTTCCAAATGATCTGCCAGGGGGAAGCGCCCATAGACTGCGCCGCCTCCACCGCACCCCGATCCACCTCTTTAAAGGAGGACTCGACCATACGCGCGATGAACGGCGCTGCGGAAACCACCAGCGGTACGATCGTCGCTTTTGGTCCGATGCTTGTCCCGGTAATAAAGCGCGTCACCGGGAATATCGCAAGCGCCAGGATCAGAAACGGCAGCGAGCGGACAAGATTAATCAAAATATCGAGCACCTTATACACCCAGTTGTTGGGGCGGATGCCGTCCTCTGCCGTCACCACAAGAAGAATTCCAAGCGGCAGGCCCAGCGCATACGCGAGCACGGTGGAGGTCAATACCATGTACAGTGTCTCCAGAATGCCCTTTTGGATCATCTGTATCACATCGGGTTCAAACATAGCCGTACACCTCCTCCACGCTCAATCCCCTGGAACGGAGATATTCCATCATATTGCGCGCCACCCGGTCCGCTTCGGGCAG
>JAEYLA010000239.1 GCA_023461495.1 Bacillota bacterium
ACCGTCAGATGCACGCGCCTGCCCCGCCGCTCCGTGAGCCATAGTTCGATCGCCTCGGCGTCTGCCGCGGGCTCGTACAGCAGGATTTCCGGCGGAAGCGCGCTTGCATCTGCATAGTATTGCTTCAAAAACGCCGCCATGGTTTCCCCTGCGGCCTCTCCCGCCTCTTCCTGCGCGTTTTCGATACGGAAGTTTTCCGTACCTACCACCTTGCCGCCGCGGACAAACACGGCAAATACGAGCGTTTCCCCTTCAAACGCGGAAAGCGAGAACACATCCTGCTCCACGCCCTTGGCCGCAATGGCGTGCTGTTTTTCTCCCAGGGCGTTGATGGCCTGGATACGGTCGCGCAGCTGTGCTGCGCGTTCAAATTCCATCGCTTCGGACGCCGTAAGCATCTGTTCATTGAGCGCGCGCACCACGGGCTCCGTATGCCCTTCCAAAAACGAGGACACCTGCTCAAGCAGCTTGTGGTATTCCTCTCGCGGGATGTTGCCCGAACAGGGCGCACAGCATTTTCCCACATGATACATCAGGCACGGGCGTTCATGCCGCGCAATCGCCTTATGCAAATCCTTCTTGCAATGGCGCACCGGAAAATGCTCGTACACCACATTGAGCGCCTCCCGCAGCGCAATGCTCGAAAGATACGGCCCCAAATATTTTGCGCCGTCCTTTGCCACGCGCCGCACCACCTCGATGCGCGGAAAATCCTGCTTCAGGTCGATGCGCACATAGGGAAAATGCTTGTCGTCCTTGAGAAGGATATTGTAGCGCGGCTGGAACTGCTTGATGAGGTTGCTTTCAAGCGTAAGCGCTTCTGTCTCATTGGAAGTGAGTATGGTTTCAAAATCCTCGATATGCGAAACCATCGCAAGCACCTTGGGCGCATGGTTTTTCGAGGATTGAAAATACTGCCGTACGCGGTTCTTTAACGATACCGCTTTGCCGACATAGATCACCGTGCCGGTCTTATCCTTCATCTGATAGACGCCCGGCGTACCCGGCAACAGTTTTAATTTTTCTTCAATGCGTTCGTTCATCGGTACTCGTCTTTATAACAGCATTTGCTGATATTGATATAAACGATGGCCGCAAGCGTCATCGCCGCAAACAATCCCCAGGAAATTGAAAGCACCAGCCATTGGCGCAACAGCAGATACAAAAGTCCGCCTAAAACAAGGACGGTCCCTATACTGATCATCAGAATGCCCGTATAGTTTGTCAGCCGGTTTTTATCATATTTCTCCTGCTCTTTGGGGCTTGCCGTGTTATAGCCGGCCACGAGATTTACCAGCTTGAAGCGAAGCATGAGAAACCCCAGCAGCAAGCAAATGCCTCCGCCCGAAAAGTTCGCAAGCGTCTCCATATTTCTCCCCCACTGATCGCTTATATTGCCAATGCTCCCGCTTGTACCAGCATCCGGTACAACAGCGGCAGTGGAAGGCCGATCACGGTAAAATAGTTCCCTTCCACACGGTCCACAAACACGCCGCCCGGCCCCTGGATGCCATACGCGCCCGCCTTGTCCCGCGGTTCTCCCGTGCCGACATACCAATCGATTTCCTGCCGGGTCATCGGCGCAAACGTGACATGCGTCACGTCATGCCGCACCTCTACCCCTTTGGGCGTTAGCACGGCGACGCCTGTATATACATCATGCGCGCGCCCGGCAAGCTTTTTCAGGATGCGCTGCGCATCCAAATCATCCTTGGGTTTGCCGACGATCTCTCCGTCGATATACACGATGGTGTCCGCGCCGATCACGCAGGCGTCCGGATGCTGCAAAAACACGGCCTGTGCTTTTTGCTGCGCCAGCGTCTCCACAAGGGCGCCCGGCGCAATATCATCCGGCACGATTTCTTCCACTTCACTCACAATCGCTTCGTAAGGAATTTGGAGCATTTCCATGAGTTCCCGCCTGCGCGGGGATTGCGATGCAAGAATGATCCGCATTCAGTCCTCCAGAATAATCCCGACCGGGCAATGATCGCTTCCTTCCACTTCGGGAAGAATGAAGCTGTCCTTTACGCGCGGCATCAGCCGTTCGGAAACAATGAAGTAATCAATGCGCCATCCTGCATTATTCTTGCGCGCATTGTTAAAATAACTCCACCAGCTGTAAGCGCCCGTCGCCTCCGGATACAGGCTGCGGAACGTATCCGCAAAGCCGCTCGAGAGCAGCGCTGTCATTTTTGCCCGTTCTTCGTCCGTAAACCCGGCGTTCATGCGGTTGGTTTTGGGATTTTTTAGGTCTATCTCCTGGTGTGCAACGTTCAAATCCCCGCAAAGGATCACGGGTTTGTGCGCATCCAGCCGCTGCAGGTAGCTTAAAAACGCTTCCTCCCACCGCATGCGGTAGGCTAGGCGCGCAAGTTCTTTTTGGGAATTGGGCGTATAGCAGGTGACAAAATAAAAATCCGCATATTCGAGCGTGATGACGCGCCCTTCCAGATCATGCTCGTCAATGCCGATTCCTGTCGTCGCCTGGAGCGGCAGCATCTTTGTAAACACAGCCGTGCCGGAATAACCTTTCTTCTGGGCGCTGTTCCAGTATTCCAAATAGCCTTCCATATCAATTTCGGCCTGGCCCTGCTGCATTTTCGTTTCCTGAAGGGCGATGATATCGGCGCCCGACGCTTCCACAAAGGAAAGAAAGCCCTTCCCCAGGCATGCGCGCAGACCGTTG
>JAEYLA010000240.1 GCA_023461495.1 Bacillota bacterium
GCTTCATTTTAAGAAATAACCGCCTTCCCGCCCATGTACATCCGGAGCGGTTCGGGAATGTTCACGCTGCCGTCCGCGTTCAGGTTGTTTTCTAAAAACGCGATCAGCATGCGCGGCGGCGCGACGACGGTATTGTTGAGCGTATGCGCAAAATAGTTGCCGGTTTCCTTATTTTTGACGCGGATGCCCAATCTGCGCGCCTGCGCGTCGCCCAAATTGGAGCAGCTGCCCACCTCAAAATACTTCTTCTGGCGGGGAGACCAGGCTTCCACGTCCACGCTCTTGACCTTGAGATCCGCAAGATCGCCCGAGCAGCACTCCAAAGAGCGCACCGGGATATCGAGCGTGCGGAAGAACGCAATGGTATACCGGTACAGCTTTTCAAACCACTGTGCGCTCTCCTCGGGCTTGCAGATGACGATCATCTCCTGCTTTTCAAACTGGTGGATGCGGTAGACGCCACGCTCCTCGATGCCGTGCGCGCCCACTTCCTTCCTGAAACAAGGGGAATAGCTCGTGAGCGTCTGCGGAAGCTCGGCTTCTTCAAGCGTGGTGTCGATGAACTTGCCGATCATGGAATGCTCGCTGGTGCCGATGAGGTAGAGGTCTTCGCCCTCAATCTTGTACATCATATTTTCCATTTCCGCAAAGCTCATCACGCCCGTCACCACATTGCTGCGGATCATGAACGGCGGGATGCAGTAGGTAAACCCTTTGTCGATCATAAAATCCCGCGCGTAGGTCAGAATGGCCGAATGCAGGCGGGCGATATCGCCCTTGAAGTAATAGAAGCCGTTGCCGCTTACCTTGCGGGCGCTCTCCAAATCCACGCCGTTGAGGCGTTCCATGATATCGATATGGTACGGGATCTCAAAGGCCGGCACCGCGGGCTCGCCAAAGCGCTCAAGCTCCACGTTCTCCCCATCATCCTTGCCGATGGGCACGGTCGGATCGATGATGTTGGGCAGCACCAGCATCCGCTCGCGGATGGTCTGCTCGAGCTCCTCTTCCCGTACGCCAAGGTCACTCAGTTCCTGTCCGATGGCGGAGACGGACGCCTTCACGCGCTCCGCTTCCTCCCGCTCGCCCTTTGCCATTAACCCGCCGATCTGCTTGCTCAATACATTGCGCTGGTTTCTTAGGCCGTCACACCGCACCTTTACATCGCGGTATTCGTCATCCATCTCCAGCACTTCCTCCAGCAGGGGCAGCTTGTGCAGCTGAAATTTCTTTTTAAGGTTTTCCCTGACCGCCTCCGGGTTCGCCCGTACAAATTTCATGTCCAGCATTCGTCTTTCTCCTTTTGCGCGCCGCGCTTTTTCTAAAAATAAAAACGTCCCAAAACCATGCGGTCCTCCTGCATGGAAATGGGACGAAACCATTGTTCCGCGTTGCCACCCAAATTGCCGGGTCTCTACCCGGCCTCTTTGATTATGCAATAAAGGGCATTCCCTCTGGCTCATCGCCAGCGGCTCAAAAAGTGGACAGGCGCGTTCCCCCTGCCAGTTTTCACCCGCCACCGGCTCTCTAAAAAGGAGAAGCAGCGCCATTGCTTTTTTCAACGCCGCACTGTTATGAATTTTGACGCAAGAGCGCCAAAGCTTGTCCTCGAAGCTACTGGTTCGCGGCCGCCTGGTAGGTAGGCGCATTCTTGGGCGCTTTTGCCTTGATGACCTTATGGTAATAGTCATATGTCATCACAGGGAGGCCCTTCACCACGCAGCCTTCATCCATACATCCGTCATACACCTGCGCGAAGAACACGGTATGGGTTCCCGCATCATGGCTGCCCACGATGTTGCAGAACAGGTACCCCGCGCAGTCCGCCTGCAGCATGGGAAGCCCGTCGTGCATAGCGTAGGAAAGGCCGTCAAACTTGTGCATGTTCGCGCCGGAAGAATAGCCCAGCCTGCCGATGGTCTTTGCGGGCGTGCCTTCCGTGAGGATGGAGATGGAAAACCGGCCGGTCTTCTGCATCAGCTTATGGGTATGGTTATTCTTGCTCATGCTCACGGCGAGCATACCCTCCGCCGTTACCTGAAACACGGTGTTCACAATACATCCCTGCGGAACATCGCCTTCCATCGCTCCAATGGCGTAGAGACCGTAAGAAAGCTTGAACAATACTGCCGGATCCATTCTGTGTTGTTTCCTCCCCGCGCGTTTTATACCGCCTGCATGACAGATAAAGAAAATACGCCGATTGATCTCCGCTTGCGCTTTTTTTCCATACAGGCGTATGCTACACTCATTATAACCCATACCCTCAAAAAAGAAAACCGTTGAGGAGGAGAACCATGTATTATAAGGAATATGGCGCGACCGGCTGCCGCGTCTCTGCTGTCGGCTTTGGCGGCATGCGCTTTTTGGCGGAGGATATTAAAAGCGGCAACCTGGAATCCTGCGCGGAGGTCGTACGCTACGCCCATGCAAAGGGCATCAACTATTTTGACACCGCCCCCGCCTATTGCGATGACAAAAGCGAAACCATCATGGGGCTTGCACTCCATACCCTCCCGCGGGAAAGCTACTATATCAGCTCCAAGACCAATTTTGGCCAGGTGGATAATCCCGTGACCGAAGCGGGCTTTTTCCGACGTCTGGAAACCAGCTTAAAGCGCCTGCAGGTGGATACGATCGATTTTTACCACCTGTGGTGCATGCTCTCCCTCTCCCAGTACCGCAAGCAGAGGGACTCGCTTTACGGCTACTTCCAGAAAGCGAAGGCGCAGGGGATGATCCGCCACATCGTATTCTCCTCCCACATGCCGGGGGACGATCTTGCCGAGGTGATCGACGAGGGGCTGTTTGAAGGCATGCTCATCGGTTACAACGCGCTCAACTACCGTTACCGAATGAGCGGGATGATTGCGGCGCACGCGCGCAATATGGGCGTTGTGGTGATGAATCCGCTTGGCGGCGGCCTGATCCCTGAAAACCCGGCGCTGTTTTCATATCTTGCACAGGGCGCAAGCCTCAGTGTGGCGCAGGCGGCGCTCCGGTTTGTGGCGGAGCACCGGGAGGTTTCCGTCACGCTCAACGGGCTTTCCACTAAGGCGCAGGTGGATGAAGCGGTGGCTGC
>JAEYLA010000241.1 GCA_023461495.1 Bacillota bacterium
TGGGCGAATACGGCGTTGAATTGCTGCATCCCTGCTATACCGAATACCACAAAGAACTTGGCGAAATCACAAGTTATCCGCCAGGATACAAGGAGAACGGATCCGTCTTCTGCCACAACAACCCATGGGTGAGCATTGCGGAGACGGTGCTTGGCCGCGGCAACGAGGCGTTTGACCTATTTCGGCGCATTTGTCCCGCATATCTCGAGGAAAAGAGCGACATCCGTAAATCGGAGCCCTATGTGTACGCGCAGACGGTTGCGGGGCGCAGTTCCTTCAGCGAAGGAGAAGCAAAGAACAGCTGGCTTACGGGCACGGCCGCGTGGACGTTTGTAAACGTCAGCCAATATATCTTAGGCGTGCGGCCAACGTTTGAAGGACTCAGGATCCGTCCGTGCCTGCCGGATGGATTTGGCGCATATGAGGTGGTGCGGCGCTACCGGGGTGCCGTTTACCGCATTCAGGTCATACAGGCCGGCGCATATTCCCTGCGGGTTGACGGGCAAACGGTGGAGGGAGACATCATCCCGTTCGATCCTAAGAAAGAATTTTATCAAGTTGAGGTAACGGTATGAGTTTTGACAAGGGATTTCTGTGGGGCGTTGCCTGTGCTGCATACCAGTGTGAAGGCGCGTGGGATGCGGACGGCAAGGGGCCGAGCATCTGGGATGAGTTCAGCCATACAAAGGGCAATGTGCGCAACGGGGATACCGGGGATGTCGCCTGTGACACCTACCGCCTTTATAAAGAAGACATTGCGCTCATGAAGCAGCTGGGCATACAGGTATACCGGTTTTCCATCAGCTGGCCGCGCGTCATTCCAAATGGCACGGGCGCTGTCAATGAAGCGGGCCTCAGATATTACGATGATCTGATTGATACACTGCTGGAAAACGGGATTGCGCCGTGGGTGACACTGTACCATTGGGATTTGCCAAGCCCCCTGCAGGCAGCAGGCGGCTGGATGAACCGCGCAACGGTGGATGCATTCAAGGACTATGCGGCGGTATTGGCAAAGCGCTTTGACGGCCGCGTCACACACTACATGACCATTAACGAGCCGCAGTGCGTTGTGGGCCTTGGCTATGGAAGCGGGCAGCATGCGCCGGGGCTGAAGCTCTCAAAAGAGGAGCAGGCATTGGGCATGCACCATCTGGTGCTTGCGCACGGCGTCGGGGCAAAAGCCCTGCGGGAAAACAGCAGCGGCCCCATACAAGTCGGCCTTGCGCCCTGCGGCAGGCTCTGCTATCCGGAACAGGACACGCCTACGGGCAGGGAAGCGGCATATCATGCCTCGTTCCGCCTGACGGAGGAGGATTGGACGTTTACCTTTAATATCTTTATGGACAGCATCATGTTCCGCCGCTATGATGATGACGTTCCTGCGTTTTTGAAAACGTTTGAAAAGAGCATCCCGCAGAGCGACTGGGACCTCATCGAAAAACCGGACTTCTTGGGCGTAAACGTATACGGCGGCACCGCGGTGACGGAAATGGGAGAGCCAGTAGGGCATATCCCGGGGTTCCCGCTTACCGCAACCAAATGGAAGGTCACGCCTGAAGTGATGCGCTTTGGCATGCTCAATCTCTACCGGCGGTATGGCTTACCCATTTATATCACGGAAAACGGCCAGTCCTGCAACGACCGCGTCTTCCTTGACACAAAGGTGCACGATCCGGACCGGATCGATTTTTTGAACCGCTATCTTGTGGAATTGCGCAAAGCCGCGCAGGAGGGCGTACCGGTGCGGGGATACTTTCATTGGAGTTTCTTAGACAATTTTGAATGGAACGAAGGGTACGATGAACGCTTTGGCATTGTGTATGTGGACTATACAACGCAGCAGCGCATTCTTAAGGATTCGGCAATTTGGTATGCGGGCGTGATTGCAAGCAACGCGCAGATGTTGTAGACTAAGGATATTCCCTCAAACGGCAAAAAAGGATGCGTTTTCCTGCGGCATACGCCGCAGGGAAGGGGACATTGCCGGCATGAACGTAAACGTTTCCTGAATAGCGGCGGCGTGATGCCGCCGCGCGCGCACTTTACGCGGGGAGGCCGTTTCAAGAAAACATGCTTAGGCGTGGAGGAATATCTATGGTTTCCATTAAGGACATCTCATTGCGCTGCGGCGTTTCGGTCGCGACGGTCAGCAAGGCCATCAACGGCCATGGCGATATTGCGGAGCGTACCGCGCGGCACATCCGCGAAGTTGCAAAGGAGATGGGGTACCTGCCCAATGCCGCTGCGCGCGCATTGAAGACCAACCGCACCTATAATCTCGGCGTGTTGTTTATCGACAACACGCACAGCGGTCTGACGCACGAATACTTCTCCTCCATGCTTGACAGCTTCAAGGTGCAGGCAGAGCGGCAGGGGTATGATATCACGTTCATCAGCAACAACATCGGCAAATATACCATGAGCTATCTGGAGCACTGCCGCTACCGCGCGTGCGATGGCGTGGTGATTGCGTGCGTCAATTTCGGCGACCCTGCGGTGGTGGAGCTGGTCCAAAGCGAAATTCCCGTTGTAACGGTCGATCATGTATTTAATGAGAAAACGGCGATCCTTTCGGACAACGTGCAGTGCGTGCGGGACCTTGTGACCTATATCTATGAGCAGGGGCACCGGAAGATCGCGTTTATCCATGGGGAGGATACGGCGGTTACCCAAAAGCGCGTGGCGACATTTTACCGCACCTGCCGGGAGCTGGGGATTGCTCTGACGCCGGAATACGTGCGGGCCGCCATGTATCACGATCCGGGCTCAAGCACCGAGGCGACCAGGGCGCTGCTAAGCTTATCCAACCCGCCCACCTGCATCATGTATCCGGACGATTTCTCGTTCGTCGGCGGGCGCAACGTCATCGCAGAAATGGGGCTGCGCATGCCGGAGGATATCAGCGTTGCGGGGTTTGACGGCATCTATCTTTCCCAGGTGCTCCAGCCTGCGCTGACCACCATGCAGCAGGATACGGTAATGATAGGAAGCGAGGCCGCAAAGCGGCTGATCGCGTGCATTGAAGAGCCGCAGACAACGGTAGTGGAGCAGGTCATGGTCGCGGGACGCCTGCTGCCCGGCAAATCCGTGCGGAAACTGAACTGATGCAGCTGAATGAATCCTTAGATCGTCTGGATATTTCCGGATCGTTTGAGGCACAAGGGGATTATGTATGCGCTTTGAAGACTGTCAATGGAGCATCAAAACACAATATAAAGAAACCGCCGACGGAATACAGATTTATGCGCCCGCGGGTACGGATTTGTTTGTAAACATGGAGGATGCGTCAATCAAGGCAGATGCGCCGTTTCTCTTCCAGGAAGTGGAGGGGAATTTCATATTGCGCGCAAAGGTAAGCCATGCGTTCCAGTCCACATTTGACGCGTGCGCCCTGCTTGCGATGGACAATGAGAATCTGTGGGCAAAGGCCTGCTTTGAATATTCCGATCTTGGCGGGCATACCATTGTGAGCGTGATGACCAATGGCCGTTCCGACGACGCGAACGGCGTGAACATTGAAGGAAATGCGGTATGGCTGCAGCTTGCAAGGAAAGGCAATGTGTTTGCCGTACATCATTCGCTTGACGGCAATACGTTTGAACTGGCGAGGATTTGTTTTCTTCCCATGCGTCCTTCCATCAAGGTAGGCCTTGTAGCGCAGTCTCCGCTTGGGAGCGGCGGCATCCGGAAGTTTAAGCATGTCTCCTTGGAACAGCGGAGCCTGCAGGACATCCGAAGCGGCAACCAATGAATGATAAAAGCAGGCGCAGGGAAACCGTGCCTCCTGCGTAACGAAAATAAGAGCATACTGATGTTTTTAACAGCGGAAAAGCACGGATTAACCGTGCTTTTTAGTATGGAACAAATTGGTCTAGCGCTGCACGCTGCTTGCCATGCGGAACACCGTATGGCGCTTTCCGCGTATGGCGATGGAGAGCGTCAAAATGTTTTCAGGGTCTGCCATGCCGCAGGCGGCGGAATCGCCAATGTGCTGGATATCCACGCCTGCGCGTTTGCAGGAAAGGGCAATTTCCCGTATGGTCGCGGCGTCGGCACTTTCCTGGCTGGTACCGATGGCGGAAAGAGCCAAAGCGCCGTTTTGATGGATTGCGCGCACGGCTGATGCCGCGTCCTGCTCCGTAACGCCGGGTACGGTACCGGGCGCGGGGATGAGGATGATATCCGCCCCGGCTTTGATAAACCGGATCAATGCTCCGAGGTCAAACACCGCCTCATCAATGCCCGCGCCATGCATCTTGCCCGCAATGATCAGGCCGGAGAAATAGCTGCGGCAGAGCTGTACCGCTTCCTCGATCGCGTCGTTGGTGACGCCTGTGCCGGGGTTGCCCGTCAGGCAGATGTAGTCTGCGCCCTGCCGTTGGGCGGCTTCAAACGTTTCCCTGCTGGCGCGCCGCCCCGGCGGCAAGCGGTTGATGGCTTCAAGCGCCCTGCCATTTCCCACAGGCTCCAGATTGATGCCGACCGGGCGGCCGATGAGCTGCTTGAGCGCCGCAATCGGGTTTTCCGGCGTGCCGGGCAGACCAAGGATGGCGGGGCGGAGCGTATCGTAAAAGTTCAGCAGGATCATATCCGCGCCGAATGCGCATGCGACCTCCGCATTGGTCAGTTCCCGCATCAGCGGCTCAAAGGCGACGATGGTCTCGCCCATCACACTGCGCCCTGCGGAGGCGAAAATAGCGTTTTTGAGCTCCTGCGGGGTCATGGCGGCAAAGTCCGAGGCGAAACAGGAAATCAGGCGTTTCATGGAAAAGTCCTCCTTCTTCTGATGTGGAACGTTCGGGGGAATCTTAACCGTTTATTATGCTTAACAGTTCGCGTACCTGCCGCGCATCCGTTATGGAGACCATGCGTTCAGAAGCTGCAACCCCTCCACTAAAATGGATAGCGACATTTTGGGAGCAGGATGCGTCCTCCCGCGCGGTGCGAAGCGAGGCATGCACCTGCGTGCAGCCTGCTTCCTCAAGCAGGGCGCGCACATTGTGGGGCCGAATACCTGCACCCGGCAGCACTTCGATACGGTCTGCGGCATATGCGATCATTTCCTTGATAGCGGCGGCGCCCTCTATTGCGTCAGGCTTCTGCCCGCTTGTCAGTACACGCCGGATGCCGAGCGCGCAAAGGGTATCGAGTGCTGCGCGCCAATCGGGCGTTACGTCAAACGCGCGGTGGAATACAGCCTCCTTTGTGCCGATCAGCTCTATCATTTGCCTGCAGCGTGCGGCGTCCACGGGGCCGTCCGCGTGAAGAATGCCAAAGGCAATGCCGTCGGCGCCCGCCAAAAGCAGCGATTCTGTATCGAGCAGCATGGTTTCAAATTCCGTTTCACTATAGCAAAAGCCGCCTTCCCGTGGGCGCACCATCGCGATGCACGGGAGATTAGCCTTCTTTGCAAGAAGCAGTGTGCCGATGCTTGGCGTGAGGCCGCCAAGCGACAGCGCTGCGTTCAATTCCAAGCGGTGCGCGCCCGCCGCCGCAGCAATTGCGGCATCCTCCGCCGAGCCGCAGCAGACCTCTAAAAGAACATGCATGGCGCCTCCTTTATTGCGTTGGCGGTACGGGCGGCAGTTCCAATTGAGGCAGCAGCAGGGAAACGGCATGATAAAAGCCGTCCTCGTCGATATCCCGCGTAATATATTTTGCGGCGGCCTTTGCGGCGGGGCTTCCGTTTCCAAGCGCAACGGAAAACGGCGCATGCTCGAGCATATCCACATCGTTGTCATGGTCGCCAAACACCATGATTTCCCGGGCGGTAAGGTCCAGATGTTCCATAATCTTTGTGATGCCCGTCCATTTGCCGCCGTCG
>JAEYLA010000242.1 GCA_023461495.1 Bacillota bacterium
GGCGCGTCTATGTATATCGGGAGGAATATAACAGGCAGGTGCTTTCCTCCCGCATGGCAGGCCGCATTGTGGAACGCTCGGAAGGCGAGAAGATCGCCTACACGGTCGCGTCGCCTGACGCGTGGCAAAAGCGGGGCCTCGCCGCAAAAGGGGAGGACGGCATTGCGGGGGAAAGCATTGCGGAAGTGTTTTTAAAGCACGGCGTGGCGCTGCTGCGCGCGGACAACGCGCGCATTCCGGGCTGGCAGCGCGTGCGGGAATATCTTGCCGATGCGGACGACGGTAAGCCGCTCCTGCAGATTTTTTCCACCTGTACCAACCTTGTGCGTACGCTGCCCCAGCTGCTGCACGACAGCAAGAACCTTGAGGACGCCGCGGGCGGCGAAGACCACGCGCCCGAAGCGCTCCGCTATGGCCTCATGTCCCGCCCCGCAAAAAGCAAACCCATATTGCCGCGCGCGGCTGCGGCGTACGATCCGTTTGCGGCGGATGCGCCCGCCTCCGGCGGATTTTTCCTCAAATGAGCGCTTGTGCAACAAAAGCAGGCAATGGGCTGTATTGATCGGCCTGGAAAAGCTTCATTCTCCAAACGCGGTGTGATATGCTAATAAAAATTCATTCAGGAGGCTGCTGCATGCGCAGACATGACCGCGAACAATTCCGCGAATTCGCCCTGGAAGTTGTGGATACCTGTAACTATGCCGTACTTGGCACCGTCAATGCGGACACAACGCCATACTGCGTGCCGCTTACCATTGTACGGGAAGGGGAAACTATCTACTTCCACAGCGCGCGCTCCGGCCAGAAGCTGGAGAACATTTTAGCGCGCCCGGAGGTTTCGCTCGCCTGCATTTCCCGCGCCGTTACCAACCAGAAAAGCTACAGTGTGGACTATGCCTCAGCCACCGTGACCGGCGTTGCAAGCATGGTGACGGAGCAGGCGGAAAAAGAGCATGCGCTGCGGATATTGTGCATGCGCCATACGCCGGACACGATGGAAGGCGTGGGAGCATATATCGCTTCGGGCATTGGAAATACGGCCGTTGTGCGCATCCGCATCACCTCCATTACGGGCAAAGCCAATAAATGAACAAAAGGGGCTGCGGCATTTTAAAAACGCTGCAGCCCTTTTCATATTAAAGAAATGCGAACTATGCCGCGCCGCCCTCGGAGAGGCTTTTTTCCCTGCCCTGCTCCATGAGCAACTTGTCCGCCACCAGCGCGATGAATTCGCCGTTGGTGGGCTTATCGTTTTTGGAGTAGATGTTGTAGCCAAAGAGCTGATTGATGTTTTCAATTTTGCCGCGCGTCCAGGCGACCTCAATCGCGTGGCGGATGGCGCGCTCCACCTTGCTCGGAGAGGTCGAGAATTGCTTGGCAATGCCGGGATACAGCTCTTTTGTGATGCGGTTGATGAGCACGGGCTGTGCATATACCATGCGGATGCCCTCGCGCAGGTAATAATACCCTTTGATATGCGCAGGGATGCCAGCCACCAGGAACACGGAGGTGATCTTTTCATCCAGCGTCTTTGGGGGCTGGGAAAGGGTGGGCATTGCAGGGCTTGCCTGCGTCGTCTGCAGCATGTCCAGCATGCGCCGGTACAGCGTATCCGGCTCCACAGGCTTCACCATAAAATACTTTGCGCCCAAGGAGCAGGCATTGCGGATCATGTTTTCGTTGCGGATGGCGGAAACGATAATGACGGAAGGCTTGTCCCCGCTTGTGATAGAGAGGCTTTCGAGCACGCCCAGCCCGTCAAGCTTCGGCATAATCAGATCCATCAGCACGGCATCGTAATGGGTCATGTGCAGTTTTTCAAGCGCCTGCCGCCCATCGGTTGCAATATCCACCTGCCTGATCGGCTCCTGTACGCTGAAATAGCTGCGTACGGCGGAAAGATACTGCGGGTCGTCATCGACCAATAAAATTCGGTACTTTGACATATGATCCCCCTTTTCGCTTTTATCGCCATCCTGTAATCCCCCACTACAGGTTTGGGTTCTATAAAAAACTCCATCGAAGATCGGTTTATATGGTTGTTACTGGTGTTATGGATATTGTAACATCCAAATTTGCCCAATGTTAGGGGTGAATATGCGGTATTGTTGTCGAATTTCCAGTTGGAACGAATCAATCCAAAAATAAATTGCGCAAAACAACGGTTTGGGCAACGCTTCGACGGCAACCTACAGCATGTTGTGCAAAATGCAGTGCCTTGTTACCATATGTAGTAGAAGAGAAAAGAAAATCGAAACATTGAACAGCGCAATTCTTTTTCTGGATTTTCTTTCTCCAGAGATATTTCGGGGGCAGTTTGGGAGAATTGCTCCAAATAAATTCTCCAAATGCTTACAGTATTTATTTGTATCTTATCGGGTAATCCCGGGATAATCAATAGGTATTTGATTTTCTTTGTAGAAAAAATTACAGACTTTTTTCAGGTAAAAAATCCTTCATCCGGCACGCATACGGTTTTACAATAATTCGTGCAATGGTGGTATACTAGTTGGGAACACGCGCAGGCGTTTTTTGCGTGTGCAAGCATTTTGTAAGGAGGGTATGGCGTATGAAAGAACAGCAAAACGGCCGCGCCACTACCAAAAATAAACGGGTCTGGAAGATTGTTTTACTTTTTCTCGGGATTGCGGTGCTGTTTGTGGGCGGGCGTTATGCGTATGTCATGTTTATGAACCCCATGAGCGCCTTTGAAACGCCATCCCCCATTGCGCAGACCCCCAAGGCCGTGGCGACCGAGCGCCCGGCAATCACCGGTGCTCCCGCAACCCCTACGCCGGTGCCCACACTTTCCCCTGAGGAAGAGCTGCGCCAAAACGCGGATTTGAGCTTCATGAAAAATAAGGTCAATATCCTGATGCTTGGCTGGGACCAGAGCCCCGAGCGTGAGGATGAGGACAGCGCGCTGTACCGCAACGCGAAGAACAACTACCGTTCGGACGTCATCATGCTGATGACGGCGGATTTTGAAAAGGGCACGGTGGACCTTATTTCCGTCCCGCGCGATACGTATGCGCCCATCTACAACAAAAAGGGGCGCTGGAAGATCAACGCCGCATTCGCACACGGCGGCAGCGCGGAGGGGGACGGCTTCCTGTATGCTATGAAGACCGTGGAAAACCTGCTTGGCGTACCCATCGACTATTATGCGGGCGTGGACATGACGGGCCTCAAGGCCATTGTTGACGCCATGGGCGGCGTGGAGTATGACGTGGATGTGGAAATCCGTCTCAACGGGCGGGTGCTTGAAACTGGCATACAGCACATGGACGGCCAGCAGGTGCTTGATTATGTGCGCGCCAGAAAGGGCATCAGCACGGACGTTGGCAGGGCGGACAGGCAGCAGCGCATGCTGTTTGCGATCTTCCAGCAGTTAAAATCCCGCAACCAACTCGTAAACCTGCCGAAGATATACGCCTCCGTGCAGGACAAGATCAAAACCAACCTGAATGCGGAACAGATTGCCGCCATGACGGTGTTTGCTATGGGCCTTGATATGCAGGATCTCCACCGCCATACGCTTGCGGGCGAGTATATCAGCAATGTATACAACGCTTCCTTCTATGTGCTGGATAACGATAAGCTCAAAAAGCTGGTCAGGGAGATTTACGGCATCGATATCAAGACCAACCCCCGGTATGATCTGGACTATGTTCGCGCGGACAAAGCCGCGTTCGCCGCGCTGACCTATGCTGAGGGCGCGCAGTACCTGCTGGCGCAGCAAGATGTGACGGCGCTTACCCCCAAGGAGCGGGAACTGCAGGAGCCGCTCAAGGGCGCGATGGAAGCGTTGCTGCTGGTTGCGCAGCGCAATATTCCGGCGAACGCAGGGGAAGATACCATAGAAAAGCTGACGGCCTCGCCGCTTGATAAAACATCCATCGAGCAGGCGCAGTACGACCTTGCGAACGCCATGTATACGTTCTGTGTGGCGCGCAACATCACGCAGGCGCAGGTGGATAAAAAGAAGCTGCCGGGCGGCTTTTATGAGCTGCTTCCCCCTGGCGCTGCGGTATCGCAGGCGCCTCTGGCCTCGCCGTCTCCCACGCCGCATGGGACTGTGCCGGAGGGGGAAGTGGAAGAAGCCGAGTAGTGCTGCGTATTCCTTTTGATGAAAAGACAAAACAGGCCGGAAATTTCAGGCCTGTTCAATAAATGCGTTTGAGGCTTCAAGGTATCGGCGCTTTAGGGCGCCGATACCACAGTCCATCGACAAAGTCCTGCGGACCTTATCGATGGGTCTTCTGCGGGTTAAAATGCCGCTAATGGCGGCATTTTTTCCCCCGATTTGACGCACATATCGTCAAATCGGATTGAAAGTGGGGGATTTGCGAATCCCCCACACCCCCTAGGAGGGTTTGTCGACACTCTAAGCGGCCTTCGGGCCGCTTTTTTCTACATGCTCTATCTGCAAAATTCAGGAATTGTTAGCATTTTCGTGCCATATCCTTCGTTGTTTTGCCCCATGAAATGTGCTATATTGGTACTCATAAAGGGGGCATTGCTGCGTATGTGGAAGGAATTTAAAGAGTTTGCGTTCAAGGGAAATGTCATTGATCTCGCAGTCGGCGTGATGATCGGCGGCGCGTTTGGGAAAATCGTCACCAGCGTTGTGAACG
>JAEYLA010000243.1 GCA_023461495.1 Bacillota bacterium
AAATGCGGCCTTTTCCCGTTGTTTCCCGGCGATGGACGCTGAACTTGACCTTGTTTTTGCAGCCCCGTTTTGTTATCATAAATGAATGGAATATATGGTACAAGCCTGCGGCTAAAATATCCGCCTAGCGGCGGATATTTTTCGCGCAGTCAGTCCGGGATATATTTTAAAAAATACCCGGGCATTGTCTATGGGTGGAAAAGGAGCGGGGGAGCGGAATGGAACAGGCAAAGTCAATATGGACGCGCACCTGTGAGCTATTAAAGGCGGAGGTCAACGGCATCAGCTACAATACGTTTATCGACGTGTTGGCGCCGCTTGCGGTATCCGGAAATTCCCTCATCCTGCAGGCGCCCAATGAGATGATCCAATCCACCATCGAAAAATACTACATTTCCACCATCCGCGCCTGCGCCGTGCAGGCGGCAGAAGGCATTGAAGGCGTCAACGTCGTGCAGCCGAGCGAGCGCGGCCTTTACGTCAAGGACGACGCCGGAGAATACAGCTACTGCAATCTGTTTGCAAAATATACGTTCAGCACGTTTGTCATCGGCGGCTCCAACTATTTTGCGCATGCCGCGGCGCTTGCCGTCGCGCAGAATCCCGCGCGCTCCTACAACCCGCTCTTCCTCTACGGCGGCGTGGGCCTTGGGAAAACGCACCTGATGCACGCCGTCGGCCACCACGTGCGCGAAAGCAACGCGCGTGCCCGCGTAATGTATGTCACGAGCGAAACCTTTACCAATGAAATGATCCAATCCATCTCCACCAACCGCAACAAGGAGTTCCGCAACCGCTACCGCAATGTAGACGTGCTGATGGTGGACGATATTCAGTTTATCGCGCGCAAAGAGGGCGTACAGGAGGAGTTCTTCCATACCTTTAACGCCCTGCACGCCGCCAACAAGCAGATCATCATTTCCTCCGATAAGCCGCCGCGTGAAATTGCGCAGCTTGAGGAGCGCCTCCGGTCCCGGTTTGAATGGGGCCTCATTGCGGACATCCAGCCGCCGGATCTTGAAACGCGGATCGCCATCTTAAAGCGCCGCGCGGACGAGGAGAAAATGCACGTGCCCGACAGTGTATTGGAATATATCGCGGAGCGCGTGCAAAGTAACATCCGTGAACTCGAAGGCCTGCTCACCCGCGTCATCGCCTACGCGCAGTTCAACCGCATCCCGCTTGATGTGCATGTTGCCGCAACCGCCCTAAAGGACATGCTGCCAAACGACGCCCCGCGGGTATTGACGCCCTCGCTCATACAGGAAACCGTCGCCGCCTATTACGGCCTGACGGTCGATGCCTTCAGCGCCAAGCGGCGCGATCAGGAAGTCGCGTTCCCGCGTCAAATCGCCATGTACCTCTCCCGGTGCATGACGGACTGGAGCCTGCCGAAAATCGGCGACGCCTTTGGCGGCCGCAACCATACCACCGTCATGCACGCGCACGAAAAAATCACCGAGCAGATCAAGAACGATCCCGCGCTTTCCGCAACGATCGCAGATTTGAAAAAGCGGCTGATCTCGAGCTGAGGAGCAGGGACGGGGATAAGAGGGACGTTTTATTTTCTTTCCACGAAAGAAAATAAAACAAAAGAAAGCGGACATTTATCACATCTACAATTTGTATCTATAATTACATCTATTTATTGATAGGAATACTATTAAAATACGTCGGGATGCCAAAGGGACGTGTCCCTTTGGCGGAGGTATGGAGGCAGCGCCTCCATCGTATCCATCTCCTTCCTCTACTAATTTTTACGCAATGTTCTCTTTTCCGACACGATTCTTACCCATTATTGTTTTGAGGTTTTGGGCAAGAACCTTTATAATGAGATAAAACGCTGTCTATGCACAATTTGTGCACGGGGGATGTGCATGGATTGTGCCCACTGTTGACTGTGTGCATGATGTTCATACAAGGACAAGTTATGCATAGGCTGTCCACACACGAGCGCACAGGCAATTCTTTTGGAGTCGTCTTGGCGCAGACAGGTTATGCACATTATCCATAGCCCCTACTACTACGGCTACTATACTCCTAAATGACTGCGAGGGGTATGCGCGCATACGGCTGTGCACAACTCTCCTTTGTGCATAGCGTTTTCAATGAATGTAAACACTTTCGGATGCGGCGGCATTTCCTGTTGTGCACAAGCGCTTTTTTACGGAAACCCCTTGTTTCCCACACGGAAATGGGATACATTGGAAGATGTCGTGATCAAAGAACACTTGTTCTGAGCGATTCGGAAACATTTGTTCTTTATAATATAAGTGGGACTTATACTTCGCTTATTTACCTTCAGGAGGATATACGCATGAAATTGATGATGGACGTCAAAACATTGAACGCGGGAATCGCGACGGTGGTCAAATCCCTTTCTTCTAGGCCGGCAATTCCGGTTTTAGAGGGTATTTATCTTTGTGCAACATCGGAAGGGCTTTTATTGCGCTGCTCGGATTTATCGCTGCAGATTGAAAGCATTGTGGCGGCAACGGTAGAGGAAGAAGGAACAACGGTTGTGCCCGGCCGCTTGTTTGCGGAAATCTGCCGCAAGCTGCCGGATGAAACGGTGGATATGCGGCTGGACGGCCATACGCTGTTGTTAAAATCCGGCCGCGCCCGGACGACGCTGCAGTGCATGGACGCAAAGGATTATCCGGATATGGCGGTGACGGGAAAGGCGCAGACGCTGCACATCCCGCAGAACGTATTGAAGGATATGATCCGCCAGACGGTGTTTGCGACGGCGCAGGAGGAAAGCAAGCCTATTTTGACGGGCGTGCTGTGCGAGCTTTCCGGAAATGAGCTGACGACGGTGGCGCTTGACGGGTTTCGGCTTGCGCTTAGGCGGTTTACGCTGGGGCAGAGCTATGAGGCGCGCGAGGCGGTGGTGCCGAACAAATCCTTTGTTGAAATTTCAAGGACGCTCCTCGATGTGGAGGAAAGCGTGGAGGTGCAGTTCTCGCCCACGCATCTGCTGATGGACATGGGGCATACCCGCATCATCAGCAGGCTCTTAGACGGCGATTTTATCCGTTATAAAAGCATTCTTCCGCAGGACCATGTCACAAGGGTGCGCGTAAACCGCAACGAGCTTCTGGAGAGCATTGACCGCGCGATTTTGATGGCAAGGGAAGGCAACAACAATCTGGTGCGCTTTTCCATTGCGGAAGAGTCGTTAAAGCTGTTCGCGAACAGCGCGATGGGGCGTATCGATGAGGAGATCACTATCCATTTGAACGGGGAGCCGATTGAGATCGCGTTCAATGCGCGCTATTTCTGCGATGTGTTGAAGGTGCTGCCGGATGAAGAGGTGTTCCTCGACATGAACAACAACGTCAGCCCCTGCGTGGTGCGGCCAACACAAGGAGACGCGTACTATTATCTGATCCTGCCGGTGCGTATATTTGCATAAACATACAACTTATTCCTTTATAGAATAAACAAAAGCCTTCGCGTCATATGCTGATGCGAAGGCTTTTTTACAGGCACAAAAAAGCCCCGCACCGGCGGGGCAGAGAAGTCTTACTCCATGGTCTTGATCTTATCGAGGCATTCGTGGCAAATGCTTTTGCCCTGGAAGCCGACAAGGTCGTTCGCGTTATCGCAGAAGAAACAGGCGGGGTGGTACTTTTTCAGGATGATGGTCTCTTTGTCCACAAAGATTTCGATAGAGTCCTTGATGTCGATGCCAAGTGTTCTGCGCAATTCGATCGGGATAACCACCCGACCGAGGGTGTCCATTTTCCGAACAATACCCGTAGATTTCATGTTGCAATCCTCTCTATCACCGTTATTGCGGAAGGCAGGCTGAACCTCCCACATATTATCAATAATACACATATTTCATGCAAACAGTCAATATAATTGTCAATAAGAATGCGGCATATATGTAAACAATGTCGATTTTTGCAAAAAAAAGGGGAGGGAAGTCCGCGATGATGAGCTGGATCTGGTGCATCCTTTTTTCACTGGGCGCAATATGGACTACCGTGCGCCTGGGAGGGGACGCCGCACTTTCCGCCATGCTCACAGGCGCGCAGGAAAGTGTAACCTTATGCATTTCACTTGCGGGATCGTACCTTCTTTTTATGGGCCTGTTGGGGATTGCGGAAAAGGCGGGGCTCATCAAAGCGCTCAGCCGAATACTTAAAAAACCGTGCGAATGGCTGTTTCCGGGGGCGGGAGAGGCGACAGGGGCCATTACGCTCAATGTCGCGGCAAATATATTGGGCATGGGAAACGCCGCAACGCCGTTTGGGCTTGAGGCGATGCGGCTAATGCAGAAACAGAACCCAAACAAGCGCCGCGCGACGGACGCTATGTGCGTATTCCTTGCGCTCAACGCATCAGCGCTTGAGGTGCTGCCCACCACAATGATCGGCATGCGCGCATCCTACGGCTCGCTGCAGCCGGGGGCTATTTTGCTGCCCACGCTGCTTTCTTCCACGGTCGCCACGCTCATTACGGCAATTCTTTGCGTGGCGCTGGTGAGGCGCAGATGAGCGCCGCGGTTATCCCGCTGCTTGCGGTGGCAGTGGTCATCTACGCGGTCTATAAAAAGGTAGACGTCTACGACGCGTTTGTAAAGGGCGCGATACAGGGCCTGCCTGTACTATACCGCGTGCTTCCTTATATGGCGGCAATGCTTATCTGCATCCGGCTGCTGCGGGAGAGCGGTATGGTGGATGCGATGACGCTTGCATTGAAAGGCCCTATGGAAGCGTTGGGATTTCCGCCGGAACTGCTGCCGCTTTCCCTCATGCGTCCGCTTTCGGGCAGCGGTTCCATGGCACTGGTGGCAGATGTGTTCCAAAACTACGGCACAGACTCCATGCTCGGGCTGATGGCATCCACCATGATGGGTTCTACGGAAACTATTTTCTATACGCTTGCGCTGTATTTCGGGTCTGTCGGCATTCAGGAAACGCGCTTTACCATGCCTGTGGCGCTCATTGCTACACTCCTTTCCACGGTGGGAAGCGTTGTCGCGTGCAAACTGCTGTTTTCGTAGAAAAACAGCAAAAAAGGGAAAGGAATGCCGGAAACAGGGACGTGTGTTTCTCTTTTTGAGCGAATTATGGTATACTGTTTACGAACACATAGAAATAAAGGAGCATACATGCAGGTCTTTATATATCCTTTTCCCGGCGCAATCATGGAAAAACAATACCACAACAAAACCGTTGTTGTCGTAGACGTATTGCGGGCAACTACCTGTATGGTGGAGGCGCTTCAAAACGGCGCGAACCAGGTGATTCCCGCGCGGGATCCCGGCGAGGCGATGGGCTTTGCGGGGCATCTTGGCAGGAAGGAAAGCTTGTTGACCGGTGAGCGAGGCGGCTTGCGCATGCCGGATTTTGATCTTGGCAATACTCCATTGGAATTTACTCCGCAGGTGGTCAAAAATAAAACGGAGGACATTTCCACCACAAACGGCACGGCTGCCATCCATGCCGCGCGTACGGCTGCAAACCTCTTTATCGGCTGTATGCGCAACCGCACGGCGGTGGCAAAGGAAGCGCTCGGGTGCGGGCAGGATATGATCATCCTTTGCGCCGGCACCTTGGGGGAATGCTCCGCGGACGATATGGTGGCTGCGGGCGGTATCCTGAAGGCGATCGGTGAGGAAACAGGTGAAGAGCTTGTTCTCAATGATTTTGCGCGGATCTGCCTGATGAGCTATCTCTGCTGGAAGAAGGGGGAACTGGATCTTTCTCAAACGACGCATTACAGCAGGCTAAAAGAGCTTGGCTTTGAAGAAGACCTTGTCTACTGCTTCGGGGAAGATCAAACGCCTGTGGCGCCAAGGTATATGAACGGCAGCATCCGGTGAACAGGAAATGTATGAGAGCAGCCGCGCAATTTGCGCGGCTTTTGTTTTAAAACAGCGGACTTAAGAGGGCAATAGAAGAAAAGCTTTGATCCGGGCGGATGAATTTACATTCCTTTTTGAAAACAGGTATTATGATGAATAGTCAACTTGATGATATTACAAATCAAATACATGTTGACCGTTAAGCGAGGAGAAAAGGCGATGATAAGAAAAGATAGGGAAATCACTGATTTTGACGAAATCATTGAGATTATCAAAAAGTGCGATGTTTGCAGAATTGCATTAAACGATGAAGCGTATCCATACATTGTTCCTCTGAATTTTGGCATGGATGTTAAGGATCAACAGGTGACATTGTATTTCCACGGCGCTTTAAAGGGCAAGAAGTTAGACCTGATCAAGAAGGACAACAGGGCAACATTTGAAATGGACTGCGGTCACAATTTTATTCTATATGCAGAAAGAATGAGTTGCACGATGGGGTATGAAAGTGTGATAGGCCGCGGCACGATTGAAATTTTACCGGAAGAAGAAAAATACGAAGGGCTTCGTATTCTGATGAGACAGTATCATGCAGAGGATTTCCAGTTTCATAAGGATATGATGAAAGTGACGGCTGTTATGAAAATGACGGTTGAAAGCATGACAGGAAAGCGCAGAAACAATATTCATTCAACACAAAGCAATTGATAAGAATGCTGTAAATGAATCGCTTAACAGAGCTGTGGCCGCACTTCATGTGGCACAACAAACAGTCTGAAATGGTTGTAAAAGCGTCATTTCTTCCTTACTTATTCGCCAATTGCCGCCTCTCGTTGCTCTGGTTCCATAAGGCCATCCAAATAATCCCGCATACAGAGCGTGAGCCGCGCGCAGGAAGGGGAGAGGGGCGTTTGGGAGAAGCCAAGCGCACGGAACGCCCGCATGGAACGCTTGTTTTCCGGGTGGATGTGGGCTACCATCTGTTCCGTTCTCCAGGTGAAGAACGCGTGCGCGAGCGCTAAGGAAACGGCGGCCGTGCCGATGCCGCGTCCCCATTGCTTCTTTTCGCCGATGACGACGACGATCTCGGTGCCGTTCATGCGCTTTTCCAGCCGCAAAAAACCTACGGGTACGCCGCCGGGCAGGCATACCATAAACATGGCGCCGCTATTATGAAAAAGATGCGTCAGCGTAGGCAGGGGGCAGCGATCTAACGCCTGCTGTACGGCATGCGCGGTCTGCTCGTTTTCGTGGAGGTATTTTGTAACACTGTGGTCATGCAGCCACCGTATGATGTGCGCCGCATCCTCGCGGGTGATTTCCGGGCGTAAAAAAATATGAGAAGCTTTCATCATATTGTTCCCTTTCTAATATAACAAAAGCCTTTCATAGCGGGTGCCGGCAAACTATGACGGTTCTTTTTTATGCAATTACCGCCATTCTATCAGCATTTGGCACAAAGGCAACCTGCTAAAACCGCAGTAGCGCCAAAAAGCCGCGCAATCGCGCGGCTTTCCTGCTGTTTGCTCAAGAAAAGTCCCCTTTACGCCAGTGCGCCTAAAATACGGCAATCATATCCGGCAGGGGTGACGTTGATGCATCCATAGGTAGGCGTTTGCCCGCCGCAGAAAGAGGGGCTGCAGGAGCCGGGGTTAAAGAGCGTAAACCCGTTCTCTTCCTCATGCAGGGGCATATGCGTGTGCCCAAAAAGCACGATATCCGCCGCCATGGCACGCCCTCTTAAATAAATGGTCTTCAAGTTGTTTTTGACATGATGCAGATGGCCATGCGTCATGTACAGGCGGTGGCCCTCAATATGCAATATATGCTCGGCCTCTCCGTCATAGGCAAAGTCCGTATTTCCCCTGACAAAGCGCATGGGAATATGCGGGTAACGCTCCCGCAGCGCGAGCGCATCTCCATAATGGTCCCCCAGATGCAGGATCATCTGCGGCTGTTCCCGCAGGATAATCGCGTCCATCGTATCGACATCATGATGCGAATCTGAAAACACAAGCAGTTTCATTGGAATCAGCCTCCTTCCCATGAACGATAGTGGAAATATGTATTTCCATATATCGTCATTTTCCGGGAAATAATAAGCTCCAATCGCCCTTTTTCGGGAAAATTTGTTAGTATACGCATTCGGCTGCGCCGGGTGTACAACGCCGCTTATTCATCAGTATAGCAGCTTTCTCAGAAATAGTTAAAAATTTATCAAAATATATTATGCTATACTAAATGACAGAACTTACCGAGCAGAAAGGAAAATATGAAGCGTACATTATTTCGAACGGCGGCGATCGTATTTTTCAGTGTAATAATACTTGCGGCAGTCATAATCGGATTGTTTTGGAATGAACTTAGAAGCCTGTCCTCCCTCAAAAGGCTGGACAGCTACGGCATGTTCCAAATGACCTATTACGGAGACTACGGCTTTGCGGAGTTTTTAAAGACGGGCGCGAAGAAGGATAGCGATATCGAAGCATTTGTTACAAAGAGGCTGTTAAAGGGTCTCCCCATTGATCTTGGCGTAACGGGGGATGGGTGCACGGCGTTTGTAACGCGCAATGAAGCCGGAGAATTGCTCTATGGCAGGAATTTTGACTTTTCCTACGCGCCTTCGCTGCAGGTGTTTACAAGGCCTAAAGGTGGTTATGCTTCCGTTTCTACCGTAAATCTTGCCTTTGCGGGGTACACGGCGGACAATTTGCCCGATGGAATGCGGTTGCAGAGCTTTCTGACGCTTGCCGCGCCGTTCCTTCCATTTGACGGGATGAATGAAAAGGGGCTTGCCATCGCGCTGCTGGCAGTTCCTGAGGCGAACCCGGGCTATGATCAAAATAAAATCACGCTCAATACCACAACCGCAATCCGGCTTATGCTGGATTATGCAGAGACGGTTGAAGAAGCGGTTGCATTGCTCAAAAACTACAATATCTATTTCTCAGCTGATGTTATGTGCCACTATCTGATTGCGGATGCCTCCGGAAAATCTGTTATTGTGGAATTCTGGGACGGCGCGCTGCAAACAGTGGAGGCGGAGGCGCCGTACCAGATTGCATCCAATTTTATTGCGTATCAGGGTTTGAACATTGGAGAAGGTTACAACGAGTTTGAACGGTATGACGCGGTGGTGAAGGCAATAGAGGATACTCATGGCGTATTGTCTATGGAGCAGGCGGTTGGTATCCTAAGAAGCGTTGGCATACGGGACGACTTGGAAGATAAGCTGCAGTGGTCTGTGATATACAATCTCTCTACGCGCGAGGGAACAATATTCGCCCACCGGAATACGGCAAACCAGGTCTCTTTCGCACTGGATTTATAACGGAAGATGAGGCAAGGCAAAGTGATTGTAGAAGTGGTACCCTACCGTGAGGACTGGAGAGCGCTGTTTTTGGAAGAGCAAGCACGCCTGAAAAAACTTTTGGGGGATACGCTGATCCGTGTATTCCATATTGGCAGCACCTCTGTTCCGGGCATACAGGCAAAGCCCGTGATCGACCTGTTGCCGGTAGTAACAGACATTGCATCGCTTGATGCGTGCAGGCAAGGCTTTGAAGCGCTTGGCTATGAGGCGATGGGGGAGTATGGCATTCCCGGCAGGCGCTTTTATAAAAAGGGCGGGGAGCGGCGTACACACCACATCCATGCGTTCCAATATGATAACGCGTACGCCATCCTCCGTCATACTGCGTTTTGCAGCTATCTGCGGGCATTTCCCGCGGTACGGGACGAATACGCAGCGTTAAAAGCCGGGCTTGCAAAGAAGTTTCCGGCGGACATTGAATCATATTGCGATGGCAAGGATGCCTTTGTAAAGCACGTGGAACGTGAGGCGCTAACCTGGTACTGGATGAATACCCATATATAGGGCAATCCTTTTAAAATGAAAAAAGTTCCTCATAAGGAACATCCAGCACGTACTTAATGGCAATGAGCTCCCGGACAGAGATATGCCGGATGCCCGCCTCTATCTTGGCTAAAGTACCCCTTGCAATATCACAGCCCTGTATCTGCAGTTGTGCGCAAAGCTGTTCCTGTGTCATATGTTCTGCGGTGCGGAATTTTCTGATATTGGAACCCAGGTGCTTATCGGACTTGATGTGTTGCTGCATGCATACTTCTCCAAATAATTGGTTTTTTATTCCTTAAGAATTTACACAATGCATTGATTATAGGGAATGTACATGCTATAATTGCTCCGATAATGGAGCGGGAGCAACAAGATATGTCTGATTACAAAAAGATGTACATTTCCCTTCTCAACACCGTATCTTCCACAATCGAGCATCTCAAAGCCGCGCAATGCAACATGGAAAACGAATATATCGAGCACGCGGAACCTTTGCTGCTGCATATTGTCTCCGATTCTAAGGAAGAAAAAACAAAAACCGCCGAATAATCGGCGGCTGAGAAAACGGATACGTATCGGCGCGGAATCATTCCAAAATGATCACGCGTTTTAGCTTACTCTTCCCTTTGCGCAGCACACCCTCCGTCTGTACTATCCTTCGAGCGTCGGTCACCGTTTCCCCGTCAAACGTAACGCCCTTGCCTTCGATCAGCCGCCTCGCCTCGGAATTGGAGGAAGCAAATCCCGCAAGTTTTAACAGGTCAATCACAGGCATGCCTCCGGGTGCGATCGCGAACGTCTCCATCTGTTCGGGCAGCTGCCCCCGGGCTACGGCGCGGTACCGTTCCTCGGCGTCCGCTACGGCAGGCTCCCCGTGATAAAGCCTGACAATTTCACGCGCAAACAGGAAATGCGCGCCATAGAGATCCGTCTGTAATACGGGCAGGTAATCGTCCTCATTGAAATCTGTCGTCAGCCGGAAGTATTGCTCCAAAACGACGTCCGGCACGCGCATGCATTTTTCAAACATCACCTCCGCGGGCTCGTCAAGACCAATATAGTTGTCGAGCGATTTGCTCATTTTTTCAACGCCGTCAAGCCCCGGCAGCAGTGGGAAGGTGATGACCTCCTGCGGCTGCTGCCCGTAATCCTTTTGCAGCGCCCGGCCGACAAGCAGGTTGAACGTCTGGTCCGTGCCGCCCACCTCGATATCCGCGTGGATCGCAACGGAATCGTACCCCTGCATCAGCGGATAGAACAGCTCATGCAGACCGATGGGCTGCCGGGAAACATAGCGGTTTTTAAAATCCTCCCGCTCTAAAATAGAGGCAAGCGTGTACTTTGCCGCAAGGGAGAGTACATCCGCAAAAGAGAGCTTTCCCAGCCATTCGGAATTGTAGGTGATCTTTGTTTTTTCAGGGTCGAGTATCTTTGTCACCTGCGTAAAGTAGGTCTTTCCGTTTTCCCGCGTCTGCGCAAAGGTCAGCGGCGGGCGCGTCTTGTTCCTGCCCGAAGGGTCGCCGATCATGCCGGTAAAATCTCCGATCACGAACCAGATTTCATGCCCCGCGTCCTGCAGCAGCCGGAGCTTTCTCAACACCACGGAATGCCCGAGGTGCAGGTCCGGCCTTGAAGGGTCGGCCCCCAGCTTGATTTTTAGCGGCTTGCCGCTTGTAAGGCGCTGGCTGAACCCTTCGTAAGAAATGATCTCCACCGCGTCGCGCCGGATGCGGGAGAGTACCGAGTTGTGATCCATGTTTCACTGCCTCCTTCTATAGTTTGCGCAAAAGAAAAGCGGCCCAAAGCATTTTAAGCCTTGCGCCGCTTGATTGCCTGAGAAACGGGTTCTACAAAGGCAACAGCAACCAAGGCCTGTCTCCGTAATAATAAGAAACAGACTCGTATGCGGAAGCGATTGTCCTGTGGAAACCCTGCATGGGATACCCCCAAGTTTGAATTGTGCATACTATAGCAGGGAATGTAGCATCTGTCAATTGACTTTCTGCGCCGCATTTGCTATTCTCTTACTATTGCTCCACCAACGAAAGATTGAGCATCTTGGCGGCTATTTTTGCACCTGGCTTTGTCGCAAAGCCTCGCCGAACCTCCGGGTTCGCCTACGTTTCGCTTCGTGCCAGGCACAAAACTGTCTCGCCAAACCGGTTCAATATTCCATTGTCGGATCAATACGAATTGCATACAAAAGCAGCGATGAAGGGAACCAGTACGCATACTGCACCCATGTAGAGAGAAGATGGTTGGTGCAAATCTTCTGGGGCGCATGCGGAACCCGTCTTGGAGCTGCGGGCTGTAACGGATTATAAGCTAAGGCCCGCCGGAGTCCCACCGTAACAGGGGAGGCGTATACTTTGTACGCATAGAGTGCAGAAGGAAACCATCCTTCTGAAATTAGGTGGTACCACGGACTTACGAAGTTCGCCCTAGGCAGATTGCTTGGGGCTTTTTATTTTGTTTATGGATGTTGAAGGAGGAACGGCTATGAAAATCGATAAGCTGGTGGGGGAACGGTTTAAGGAGCGTCCGTCGGATTGCGTGATCGACAGCCATGCGCTGATGATCCGCGGCGGCTACATGAAGTATGTGGCAAACGGCATCTACTCCCTGTATACGCCGCTCAGGCGAATTACAAGAAAGATTGAGCAGATCATCCGGGAAGAAATGGACGGCATCGACGGGCAGGAGGTTCTGTTCCCGGTGGTGCTGCCCGGTAGCCTGTGGGAGGAATCCGGCAGGTTCACAAGCGTCGGCAGCGAGCTGATGCGCATGAAGGATAGAAACGGCAGCGATATGGTGCTGGGCATGACGCATGAGGAGGCCGCCGTGCAGCTTGTGCGCGAATACGGCCAGAGCTACACGAAATACCCCTTCATGATCTACCAGATACAGACCAAGTTCCGCGACGAGGCGCGCCCGCGCGCGGGCCTGATCCGCGTGCGCGAGTTTACGATGAAGGATGCGTACTCCTTCCATACCTCGCAGGAGGATTTGGAGCAGTATTATGAAGAATGCCTGCATGCGTATGAGCGCATCTTCGCCCGCGCGGGCATCCCTGAGGTCGTCTCCGTATTGTCCGACTCCGGCATGATGGGCGGCAACGTCTCCCATGAATTCATGCTGCTTACCCCGGTTGGCGAAGACACCATCGTGCTCTGTAACGAGTGCGGCTACCGCGCCAACATGGAGATGGCACAGAGCATCATCCACAACGAAATGCCGGCGACGCTGGAGGAGGCGAAGCTCGTCCATACGCCACACCAGCAGACCATTGAGGACGTCTGCAATTACTTGAAGCTCCCCACGGACCATTCCATCAAGGCGGTGGTGTATCAGCGCAACGCGGACGACAGCTACGTGCTGCTCTTTATCCGTGGGGATTTGGAAGTAAACGAGACCAAGCTGACGAATGTCGTGGGCGCGGTGCATCCCGCAGTGATCACGCCGGACTCCGGCCTCCATGCGGGCTACATCGGGCCCTACAACCTCAAGACGAACGCGACGGTGCTGTTTGACAAATCCCTGGAGGGTGCGGGCAACCTCTGCTGCGGTGCGAACCAGGAGGAATACCACTATACCGGCGTGCAACTGGAGCGCGACTGCGGGAAAATCACCTATCAGGATTTTGCAAAGGCGAAGGAAGGCGGCATTTGCCCCGCGTGCGGCAAGCATAGCGTCACCATTTCCCGGGGCATTGAGGTGGGCAACATCTTCCAGCTTGGCACGAAATATTCAAAAGCTATGAGCATGCAGTACCTCGATAAGGACGG
>JAEYLA010000244.1 GCA_023461495.1 Bacillota bacterium
TTGAGGAAGAATTGAACGATACCGCCATCTACCGTGCGGACGTATTCCCGAAATAACCCGCTTATCTGATGCAAAGCCCGCTCCGAATAGAGCGGGCTTTTTTCAACAGTATCTCGTTGGAATTGTTTCGTTATTTCTCCAGCGTAACGCTTCCAAAGCGTGTCTCCTCCGCAAAGTCATACGCGCGTACCGTAATGGACGCGGGCAGCGTTTCCATCGCGGCAAGGGAGGTTTTCTGTACAAACCCGCCATCTCCCGTCTCCTCGATGCTTCCGATGCCGGAGATGCCGTCCGCAAAGCGGTTGCCGTTTGCATCGAGATACTCAAACCACAGGCTTTTGGACGCAACCGCCCTTTGCTCCGCTGTGGCGGAAGAATTTATTTTGAAGTACAGCTCCGCATAAATTTCAAGCGCGGTCGCTTTCCACTCCACACGCTCTACCGTTACGCCGGCGCCCTTCACAACGGTCGGCTGCTGCTCC
The DNA here is from genome assembly GCA_023461495.1 of Bacillota bacterium. Classification (GTDB taxonomy): domain Bacteria; phylum Bacillota; class Clostridia; order Christensenellales; family CAG-138; genus JAEYLA01. The sequence continues at coordinate 483 of JAEYLA010000244.1, forward strand.
CCGTACAGGATTGGCTCGTTGAAAGCCGGAGCTTCGAGTGTAAATGTGAAGCTATCTTTCTTCTCGGCATCCATGCGTATATTGGCTTGCGCGTCATAGGGGATAACGGATGTCTTGCACATAAACTGCTGCTTTCCCGCATTGCCCGCTCCGGTGCCGGACAACATCATGACGACCGTCCCGTCCGATTCTGTCAGATAATCCGCTGTATTCATCACATACTGCTCGCCAATGAAGATGCCTGCTCCCACCTGAAGCAGTGTTTTTCCCTGCTGCACGGCAAGCTCTTTTAGCGTGGCGTCCGTATCCGCGATGCCCATATTGAGAGCGGGGTCATCCGGCATCGCATCCATGCACAGCAGCAAAAAGTCGTCCGGCTTTGTAGGCCGCGCTTCGAGCACCACATAAAACTGCTCCGCACTGTAAACCGCCTCACGCACGGAGAACGATACAAGCGCACTATCCGGCGTTTTCTGCGGCACCGCAGTTTGTACCATGCCCGCCGCATTGTCCGGGAGCTGTTTGCCCCTTCTTTCAAAAAAGGAAGCGATCCCAAAGTGTACCGCTGCCGCATACGCGGTTGTTGCGAGCAGCAGGATACAGGCCGCAATCAGTACAGCGTGCCGCTTGGAACGTTTGATTGTTGTATGTTGCATTGTTTCCCTCTCCTGGATGCGGCCGAGGGCGATGCGTACACTTTTTTGAAACGCGTCCGGCACAGCGCCAAATGCATTTTTCCAATCTTCCATCAACCCTGGCCCTCCTCATTTAATAATTCTTTCATGCGCTTTCTTGCGCGGAACAGTCGCGATTTGACCGTTCCCGCGGGAAGTCGCATGATGGCCGAAATTTCCCTGACGTCATACCCTTCGATGTAATGCAGCACCAGCGGCATACGCAGCGTCTTGTCAAGCGTCAGGATTGCCTCATGGAGCGCTTCGTCCGCATCCGGCGGCGCAACGCGCTCTGGGATTTCATCCGTTACCGCAACGCGTTTCATGCGCCGCCCGATGTTGTGGCACTCGTTAATGAGAATGCGCACCACCCAGGTCTGGAATAGACTATCATCCCGCAGCATCCGGCACTTGGCCCATGCTTTGCAGATGCATTCCTGCACGGCGTCCTCCCGGTCGCTTTCCTGGGATAAAAAGCTGTACGATACGCGGTAGAGCGTTTGCTGCATATCCATGATGCGTGCGGCAAATTCCGCTTGGTGCATCGGGAACTCTCCTTTCTTGAAGGGAAGCTCTCCCTTTCAACAGGCCTGTCATGCATTAGACGGCCTAAGAGAAGCTAAGGTTCATCGGCATAGGAATTAAAAGAATAATGTCATGTAAAATACCGCAGTCAATTCGCATACAAAGCCGATATTCCATAGTGATTGCCCCCAAGGATTGGGGGAATCATCAGGTCGGAGATGGAAGACTTGCAGTTTTTCCCTACTCTAAGGAAGCAATGCACATATAGACTTCTATAATACTGGAAGATTGCCGAAAAAATCAAACTTGCCGATTAGGGTATCATGAAATCAGATTATTTATATTTTAGGTGAATTGTAGTATTATCAGTTGTTCAGGTTGATAGTAAGATATGTTAAAAAGACTGCAGGTCAGTAATGAGGAAGTCATGGTTATTTTAATTGGCGGCGTCAGCTGTACCGGAAAAACTGCAATGGCTCAAAAATTGCTTGAAAAGTACAGGATTCCTTACTTATCAATCGACCATATAAAGATGGGGCTGATTCGTGGAAATAGATACTGCGATTTTGATGCAACAGATAGTGAAGACGAGCTGACGAAGAAACTATGGCCCATTGTAAAGGGCATTATTATGACCAATATTGAGAATGGACAACATATTATTATTGAAGGGTGCTATTTGCCACCTGAGCATATACAGGAGTTCGATTCAAAATATTTAGAGCAGATTATCGCTTTATACATAGGTTTTTCAGATAATTATCTTGAGAAGTGTTTTATTTCAGGTATTATTGAGCACAGAAACGAAATAGAACAAAAAGACTTTGATGCCGATTATATGAACCGCGATCATTTTTCCAAGTTACATAATCAGCTTAAAAAACGCTGCAAAGAGAATAATGCCATGTTCTTTGAAATCAATGCTGATTATTCAGCAGAAATCCGTACTGTTTACCAGTGGATTGATGAACAGGTAGAGAGTAGGCGACAATAATTCAAGAAGGAGGGGGCCCCCCTCCTTTTATTCGTGCATCTACTTATATTTGACGAGAAGCCGTTCTCTTTTGTAGCAAGAAAGGCGCCTTCAAATAAACTTACAGCTGTTCTGTGCCTTCCGTTTTCGGCACATATTCCATCAGATCCCCGGGCTGACAGTTGAGCGCCTTGCAGATGCCTTCCAAAGTGCTCAGCTTCACCGCGCTGATCTTGGCATTCTTCAAATTGGAAAGATTCGCGATGGTAATGCCCACATGCTCGGAAAGTTCATTAAGGGACATCTTCCTGTCCGCCATCACACGGTCCAATCGGATAACAATCGGCATGGCGCACCTCCCTTATACGGTGGTGTCGTGTTCCTGCTGCAGGATTACACCGTACCGGAACACTTCGGCAAGCACCAGCAGGCATATTGCAAACAGGACGCTGCCCGGCACCAATTTGAATTGCGGCAAAACAGACGGCGCAATCCCATTTTCAACATTGTATAGATAAACATCCTGTGCGAACCGGTATACGTTCCATTGGCCCACATAGGATTGCGCAAACGCCAAAACGCCCATCAGGGAAAGATACTTTGCGTTTTCTTTTGTAAATGGCGTGCCGCGCTTCATGGAGTTTAAAATCCGCTTCATCAACCATAAAAATGCCAGACCAAGCAGCATAAATACTGCGAAAAGCACCGTTGTAGCCCAATCCGTTTCCATCCCGGGTACGGGCAGTATGGCAAGGCCCTCCATGTCCAGCGCCATTTGCTTCTCTGGCGCGAG